>JAZORS010000211.1:0-6863 GCA_045656725.1 Eubacteriales bacterium
GGAAGCACCATTGGCTCTTTATGAAGCTCGGCAAGTGCCGCGTTTATTCCGGCAACGAGCCCTTGCGCCGCCGCTTCCTCGTAGCCCGACGTGCCGTTGAACTGTCCCGCGCCGTAAAGTCCTGAAACCCCTTTGAATTCAAGGGTGGGGAGCATCTGCGTCGGCTCGGCACAGTCGTATTCAATAGCGTAGGCGTATCGCATAATCTCTGCGTTTTCAAAGCCGGGGAGCGTTGCGAGCATTCTTCTTTGAACGTCGGTCGGCATCGAGGTTGAGAAGCCCTGAATATAAAGCTCCTCGGTCGTTTTGCCGCACGGCTCAACGAAGAGCTGGTGGCGCTCCTTGTCCTTGAATCTGACAAGCTTCGTTTCGATAGAGGGGCAATAACGCGGACCTTCGCCCGTGATATTACCCGAATACATAGCGGAGCGCTCAATGTTGTCAAGGATCTCTTTATGCGTATCTGAATTTGTGTAAACTATGTGGCAGGGAACTTGATTTTCCCGTATTTTTTGGCTCGTTTCTTCGCTCGTTCTTGCCGAAAACGGAGTCGGTTCACACTCTCCGTCCTGTTTTTCGAGCTTCTCTAAATCAACCGAGCGTCTGTGTACTCTTGCGGGCGTTCCCGTTTTAAAGCGCATAAGCTCAATTCCGAGTTTGGAAAGGGAAGAGGAAAGTCCCGAAGCTCCAAGCATTCCGTCAGGCCCCGCTGAATAGCACTTGTCACCGACGAAAATCTTGCTTTCAAGGAACGTTCCGCATGCGATAATCACGCGGTTTACGCGGAACTCTTCTCCGAGTGAGGTTTCAACGCCGATAACGCGCGTGCCGCACTCGGTCTTTTCGGTAAGTATTTTTTGTATTTCGGCTTGAATGAGGTAAACGTTTTTCTCTTTTTCAAGAGTGGATTTCATCAGCTCCTTGTAAGCCGCCCTGTCTGCCTGAACGCGCTTTGAATGAACTGCCGCACCCTTGCCGAGATTCAAGGTTCTTGACTGAATCGTAACGAGGTCTGCCGCATAACCCATCTCGCCACCTAGGGCGTCTATTTCAAAGACAAGATGCCCCTTTGCACTTCCGCCTATCGAGGGGTTGCAGGGCATATTTCCGACAGCGTCAAGGTTTATCGTGAAAAGAAGAACCTTTACGCCCATTCTTGCGGCGGCAAGCGCCGCTTCTATTCCGGCATGACCTGCGCCGATAACTGCTATTTTAGCATCTGTTTGTGACATAAAGTCCTCCTTTCTCTTTTTAAAATTTAATTCTTGTAACCGAAACTACTCGGTTTAGTTTTTCGTCGATTTCAAAAATTGCGCCCTGCGCCACACATTCGCCTTCCGCGGCCTTGTATCTTCCGGGCATTCTCGTTCTCATTTTTTCTACGATAAAGTCCGCGTCAACGCCGAGAATTCCGTCCGACTCGCCGCACATTCCAAGGTCTGTTATATAGCCCGTACCGCGGGGAAGCACTCCCTCGTCCGCTGTCGGAATATGGGTATGCGTGCCGAAAATAACGTTTATTTTTCCGTCATACGCGCGGGCAATCGCACATTTTTCACCCGTTGCCTCCGCGTGAATATCAAGAACGGAAAAATCGTATTTTCCCGCCTCCTCTTTGAGCACGCGGTCGATATATCTGTAAGGCGAGTCAAGGGTAGGTTCAATATGAACGTTGCCCATGGCCGATATTACGAGTATTCTTTTGCCTGCGGCATCAAGTATTGTATAACCCTTGCCAACTATGGCATCACCGTAGTTTATCGGGCGCAAAAGCGCAGGATTTTCTTCAAGCGCCGTGTAAATTTGCTTGTTAGACATTGTGTGATTTCCGCCGGTTATGCAGTCTGCGCCCGCAAGAAGAAGCTTGTCCGCAAGCTCGGGGGAAATACCCGATATGAAGGATGCGTTTTCTCCGTTAACAACGGTAAAGTCAATGCCGTTTTCTTTTCTGAATTTCCAAAGTTTTTTTTCGAGGTGCATAACTCCGCCTCTGCTAGTTACGTCACCTATTGCAAGAATTTTCAAGGGTTTATCTCATTTCTATGCGGCTCTTTGCCGCGGAATAATAATATATAAATATATATCAATGAAGAAAATTCGGATAAAAACATGGCGCAAAAATTTGCGCCATGAATCTTTTTTGAAAAATTATTTCGCGAATTCAACCGTTCTGCTCTCGCGGATAACGCTGACCTTAATCTGTCCGGGATAGTCAAGCTCGTTTTCTATCTTCTTTGCGATATCACGTGCGAGAAGCTTCATCTTATCGTCGTCAACCGCCTCGGGCTTAACCATTATGCGAACCTCGCGGCCTGCCTGGATTGCAAAGGTTTTGTCAACGCCCTCAAAGTCTGAGGCAACCTCTTCAAGCTTCTGCAAGCGCTTGATGTAATTTTCAACGTCCTCTCTGCGCGCGCCGGGTCTAGCCGCGCTAAGAGCATCTGCCGCCTGAATAATGAAATCGAGCACGCTCTTCGGCTCAACGTCACCGTGGTGCGCTTCGATTGCGTGTATAATTTCCTTGTTTTCGCGGTATTTTGTTGCAAGCTCAACACCGAGCTGAATGTGCGAGCCCTCTGCCTCTGCCGTAACGGCTTTGCCGATATCGTGCAAAAGACCTGCTCTGCGAGCCATGGTAACGTCAGCCCCCATCTCGTCGGCTATAACGCCCGAAAGCATGGAAACCTCGATGGAGTGGCGCAGGGCATTCTGTCCGTACGAGGTACGGTATTTCATTCTTCCGAGAAGCTTGATAAGCTCGGGGTGAAGTCCGTGAACACCCGTTTCAAATATTGCCTTTTCGCCTGCCTGCTTGATTGAGTTATCAATTTCGCGGCGAGCCTTTTCAACCATTTCTTCGATTCTTGCAGGATGTATTCTGCCGTCGCTGATAAGCTTTTCAAGCGCAACGCGCGCGATTTCGCGCCTTACGGGGTCGAATCCCGAAACGGTAATAACGTCGGGCGTGTCGTCAATAATAAGCTCAACGCCTGTGAGGTTTTCGATAGTGCGGATATTTCTTCCTTCGCGGCCGATTATTCTGCCCTTCATTTCGTCGTTAGGTATCTGAACGACGGAAATCGCAACCTCGCTTACGTGGTCTGCGGCAAAGCGCTGTATAGCAAGGGAAAGGATGTCCTTTGCCTTTGTGTCCGCTTCGTCACGGAATTTTTCCTCGTATTCCGCGATTTTAAGCGCGGTTTCGTGCTGCATTTCATCATCGAGCTTTTTAACAAGCTCTGCCTTCGCGTCCTCCCTGGTGAGTCCTGCGATTTTTTCAAGAGCCGCGAACTGCTCCTTCATATAGCCCTCTGCCTTAGCTTTAAGCTCGTCTGCCTCGCGGTGCTTTTCCTGTAAAGCAGCTTCTTTTTTCTCGATTGAATCGAGCTTTGCATCAAGAGTTTCTTCCTTTTGCTGAACTCTGCGTTCGAGTCTTGAAACTTCCTTGCGGCGCTCTTTAACGTCGAAGTCCGCTTCCTTTTTCATCTGAAATATCTCTTCTTTTGCCGAAATGATAGATTCTTTCTTTGCGCTTTCGGCATTTTTAATAGCATCTTCGAGAATTTTTCTCGCCTGTGCCTCCGCTGAACCGACCTTGCGTTCAGCACTTATTTTTCTGACAATGAATCCCAAAACGACGCCGACAAGCGCGCCGCCCGCGATTCCAAGTATCAATACGTAAATCGGAACCAATTTACACCTCCTTCTGATTACTTTTGTAACCTATATCGTATGAAAGTTAATAGTTTTATATATGAAATTGAAAAACATAGCGCGCAAGCGCGCCGCTAACCCTCGCGGCCTCGCACGGTTATTAAAGCAATACTCATACAGTATATATTATATATTATTTTGTGAGCAAAGTCAAGAGGAATTTTTGAGGCAAAACGCACGGGGCGAAGAAAATATCAAGCGAAAATTAGCACTTTGAGTCGGAGTCAGCTAAATGTTAACAAAAAATTCATAAAAAAAGACGTGTGAACTCTTGACACTGCGGAAAAAATGTATTATATTATAGATACTGGTTTTAGCACTCTATGACTTGAAGTGCTAAATTGAATAGAAAGAGGTGCGAAAGTATGGATGCTAATAATCTCTCCGCGAGAAAAATGCGGATATTAAAGGCAATTGTTGACGCACATATCACCAACGGTGAGCCGGTTGGCTCTAAATATCTTGCACAAGAGGTGGGAATTGCCTGCTCCTCGGCAACGATAAGAAACGAGATGGCGGAGCTTGAAGCTCTCGGTTATCTTGAACAGCCCTACACGTCCTCGGGAAGAGTTCCCTCGGAGCTCGGATATAGGTTTTACGTTGATTCGCTTGTCAGGCAATATAGCGAAACGAAGCTTGAAATTGACGAGATAAACGAGCGGCTCCGTTATAAGCTGACGGAAATGGACGGCATACTTGAAGAAGCGTCAAAGCTTGCGGCATCCTTTACCGATTACACGGGTATTGCCTTCAAAACGGGAATAGGGCAGGTCAGAATATCCAAGTTTGAGAGCGTTTATCTCGGGCCGCGCGATTTTCTTTTCGTTATGGTATTCTCCGGTGATATCGTTAAGGCAAAAACGGTGCATCTCGGATTTTCTATCACCGCCTCCGACCTGACAAGGTTTACGGAAGCGGCAAATATGTATCTTTCAAACATCACCTCGGAAGCAATTACGATGCCACTTATCGTAAAGCTCGAAGCCATAATGGGCTCGGCAGGCGCTATGGTTCACCCGACGATAAAGCTCATTTACGAAACGATGAACGAGCTTGAAGAGGCTGACGTTAAGCTTGACGGAATCAATAAGCTTCTTCAATATCCCGAGCATTTTGAGGGCGTAAAGCTTCAACGGCTCGTGGGAATGCTCGAAGAAAAGGAAAAGCTCCTTGACGTTATCTCCTCGCACAAGTCGAGTGATGAGGGAATTAACGTTTATATCGGACGGGAAAACGATTCTGACATAATGAGTAACACAACGCTCATCTTCAAAAACGTGACGGTAAGAGGAAAGAGAGTTTCCGTCGGCGTTATAGGTCCGAAGCGAATGAATTACTCAAAGGTTATAGGAATGCTGAATCAGCTTGCCACGGGGCTTGACCGCATGTTCAGCGACGATGACGATATAGGAAAGCTGCCCGATGGCAAATCATTTTAGAAAGGCGTTTGGTTAAATGGAAGAAAATAAGAATCCGACGGAAGAAATAAACGAAACCCCTGTCGAAAAAAACGACGGGGCAAAAAAGGAAGAAAAAAAGAAAAAGCGGGATAAGCTTTCGGAGCTTGAAGAAAAAATCGCGGCGCTTGAAGCGGAAATCAAGGAGCGCGACGATAAGTATTTAAGAATGGCAGCGGAATACGATAATTTCCGCCGCAGGTCAAGAGAAGAGCATACCGCGTGTTACGAAAACGCCCTTGCCGACACGGTAAGAGAGTTTCTTCCGATAATAGATAATCTTGAACGCGCAACGCTTTACGGTGATGCGGAAAAGGTCAGAGAGGGCCTCGTTATGATAGAGAAAAGCGTCAGCGCGACCTTTGAGAAGCTCGGTGTTACGGCGCTTGGCGCGGCAGGGGAAAAATTCGACCCGAATCTTCATAACGCGGTGATGCATATTGACGACGAGTCCTTTGGCGAGGGGGAAATCGTTGAGGTGTTCCAGAAGGGATACAAAAAAGGCGAGAAAATAATTCGTTTTGCAATGGTCAAAACGGCAAATTAATAAATAAAAAATACATTTCACACATTTTTGGAGGTAAATAAAATGGGAAAAATCATAGGAATTGACTTGGGTACGACAAACTCGTGCGTAGCGGTTTTTGAGGGCGGAGAGCCCACCGTTATAACCAACCCCGAGGGTGCGAGAACAACACCCTCCGTGGTAGCTTTCGCAAAGAACGGCGAGCGTCTTGTAGGTCAGGTGGCAAAGCGCCAGGCGGTTACCAACCCCGATAAGACCGTAAGCTCGATTAAAAGAGATATGGGTAGCGACGTTAAGGTCGAAATCGACGGAAAGAAATACACGCCCCAGGAGATTTCCGCAATGGTGCTTCAAAAGCTCAAGGCGGACGCGGAGGCGTATCTCGGAACTACCGTTTCCGAGGCTGTTATCACGGTTCCCGCATATTTCACCGACGCACAGCGTCAGGCAACCAAGGATGCAGGTAAAATCGCAGGCCTTGAAGTAAAGAGAATTATCAACGAGCCCACGGCGGCGGCTCTTGCATACGGAATGGATAAGGAAGAATCCCAGAAGATAATGGTGTTCGACCTTGGCGGCGGAACGTTTGACGTATCCTTGCTTGACATTTCCGACGGAGTTTTCGAGGTTCTTGCAACGGCAGGAAACAACCGTCTTGGCGGTGACGATTTTGACGACAGAATCGTTAACTGGATGGCAGATAGCTTCGCTCAGGAAAATGGCGGAATCGACCTCCGCAAGGATAAAATGGCTCACCAGCGTCTTAAAGATGCGGCAGAAAAGGCGAAAATCGAGCTTTCCGGCGTTATGTCGTCAAGCATTTCGCTTCCTTTCATCACCGCAGACGCAAGCGGCCCGAAGCACTTTGAGGCAACTCTTACCAGAGCAAAGTTCGACGAGCTTACAAGAGACCTCGTTGAAGCAACTATGGTTCCCACAAAGAAGGTTCTTTCCGACTCCGGACTTTCCGCATCAGAGGTATCCAAGGTTCTTCTTGTCGGCGGTTCAACGAGAATCCCCGCAGTTCAGGAAGCAGTTAAAAAGTTTATGGGCAAAGAGCCTTTCAAGGGCATCAACCCCGACGAGTGCGTAGCTATCGGCGCGGCAATTCAGGGCGGCGTTCTCGGCGGCGACGTTAAGGACGTTCTTCTTCTTGACGTAACTCC
>JAZORS010000212.1:0-3385 GCA_045656725.1 Eubacteriales bacterium
GCTTATGGAGGAAATGGAAAATGTCTGAAAAAAACAGAGATAACAAAAGAAGATGGCGAAGTAAGACAATCGCTTTTAGAGTTTCGCCGGAGGAGAACGAACGCCTTAATATGATGGTCGCGGCTTCCGGTTTGACCAAACAGAATTATATTACTAAAAGGCTTAATAACGAGGAAATCATTGTCCACCCCAATTGCCGTATACAGAGAAACCTCAGTCAGTACCTTGTGGGACTGACTGAGGAACTGAAAAGGCTGCAGAGTATTGAGCAGGACAATGACATCTTGGAAAATATAATGTACATTATAGATTTGATTGCTCGTATGGGTAAAAAAGAATGACAAGAGAAAAGAAACCCCATTGCATTTCGACAAATTTTGTGATAAAATCAATATTGAGGACGTGACATTGTTTCTTAAATTGATATTTGTTGCGTTACTTTTGAAAAAATGAAAAGGAGAACCAATATGGCAAAGGACTACAACAATTTCCTGATCAAGAAGGAACAGAAAACAATCGAAGTATACTATTTTAAGGGTGGTTTTATAGTTGAGGCTGAACACTCTAATGGTGTTACACATTACTACCTGCGTCATGAGCGTTATGGCGTTAAGTCATTGATGTTTGGATTACTTGACAACAATGACTTTGCTCCCAAAGAGCAAGTCCTTTTTGGCAATTTACCTGAGTATCTTGAGATGTATTGTGAAGAATATATGGACGAGGATTGGGACGATATAGAATTCTAACCAATAAATAGAAACAGCCCTGACGTATTTTGCGTCAGGGCATTCTTTTTTGTTTGATCAAAAATAAAAGTGCGTCAAAAGTGCGTCAGGAGTGGCTTTTGAGAGAGCATAAAAATCCCGAAAGCCTTGTGTTTCAAGGGCTTTCGGGATTATGTGTTGTTTTTGAATTTTTCTTTTTTATCCGAGCGAAGCGAGGATAAAGAAATGTGCCTCGAAGAGGATAAAGGAGATTTGCCGAAATACAGTACAACCTTGCAAGGCACATTATACCATAAAGACAGAGAAAATCAAGAGGAAAATGGGGATATACTAACAAGAAAAAGATCGCGTTAAACAACTACTATTCAAAGCTTAGCGAGGTTCAGAAGAAAAAGCACGCCGAAAAGCAAGGTATGCTTTGCTACTATGAGTGGCTTGATACGCTTCTTGAAGATTGCACGCCAGAAGAAGCGGGCTATCTGTTAATGGCGCTGATACACTACGACCGTTTCGGCGGCGCCGTGGGGCTTCCTGCTCACATAGAAGAAAAGCTGGCCTCCTCCCGTCAGCGACGAGATCCCGTTTTGACATAATCTGTCGGGTTGCGGTCAGAGAATGCGGCTTGACTGCGTTCGGGAGAGAGAACGGGGCGTGCGCACTGAGAAGGGCTTAGCGGAACGGTGCATAGCAGAGAGGACGAGTGATGATGCTTTACGGCAGGCTACGTCTTAATGCTCGCGAATTGCATCTTCGAGGATAGTTTTTGCGGGTGATTGTCCCATTATGCTTTTATACGTTCGAGAGAAGTATGAAAGCGATTGGAATCCGCTTGCATACGCCGCATCGGTGACGCTCATGCCCTTGGAAATACAAAGCGCGGCGTTTTTACAACGCAAGCTGTTCAGATAGGTGAAAACGGTTTGGCCCGTGTGCTTTTTGAATTCACGCGCAAGGTGATATTTGGTTATTGAGCAAAGTCCGGCAAGTGTTTCGAGGCAAATAGGCTCTGAAAAATGCTCGTTGACGTAATCTATTACAAGCTTGACGTGCCTCTCGGACGCGTGTTCGTCGGATCTATCCGCCCCGACGGCGGTGGCGTGGTTGGCGCAAAGATCGGCAAGCAGTGAGAGCACGGCGCTTCTGAGAGCTATTACCGATAGCTGACACGGCTTTTCCTTGTAGGCATTCATTTCAATGATTACAGATTGGAATTTGCTTTTTGTTTCGGCGCTTCTGAACTTTTTTTCAAAGGTAAATGACGTCACGTCAATTCCGTTTTCTATGCAAAAGGTGTCATCAATTATGAGAAAATAATAGCCTATCCCCGTTTCACTGTACGGGCGGTGTAAAACCGATGAGTTTACCACCACAATGTCTTCCGACGAGAGCGGAATGCTTTCCGTGGAGTATTGCATAACGCCCTTTCCGTCCGTGATCAAGAATATCTCTATATTTTTATGCCAGTTGCATTTCGACTTCGTTGTGGAAGAGGCATGAAGCAGCTTAAAAGGGCACAGCTTATCCTTTATGATCGGCGCGTGATTCACATAAATAATTTCCAAAATATCACCCCAAAATATCAATATAGTGCAAATCAATGTCAATATAGCGGTTGAGAAAAACTGATTTTATCTGATAAAATAATTGTATATCATAAATTCAAAATGTCAATATATTTTTTGATTTTGAACTTGAATTTACAGAAAAGAAAGGAAAAAGATAAAAATGAACAGAAAGAAATTGCTGTTGCTATGCCTGACCGTTCTTTTGGTCGTGCTGGCGATGACGATGCTTGCCTGCGAGAGCGAGGCTGCTCCTGCGGGTATAGCCAACACCGATGCGGATTATACCGCTTCGGGCTATACGGATATTGACTCGGGAGAGGGCTACGTTCAGATAGGAGCGCAGACTCAGGGGGCGGCGACTGTGACCGCCACATTCACGCCCGAGCTTTACTATCTGAGAGGCGCGAACGTATATTATAACAGTCAGCAGAAAAAGCTCGTTATTGTTTCCGCCGCCTCCACGGGAATTATCGGCGCGTCCCGCGAGGCTGACGTAAGCGAGACCAAGAATTCCGACACCGTCGGCGCTACTTGGTATCTTACATACTGGGCGACCAAGAATTCCGCGAATATCAAAGAGGTTGAGATCCGCTACGGCGCCGGCATCAAGCTCCGTTGGATCGGATTTTTCATTTCCTCTCTTGACGGTGCGGTTTCTATGAAAATAGATTCGAGAGTTTGCCTCCTTGAGGGCACCAACGGATCTGCCAGCGGCGTGCTTGGCGGTATGTCCGCGCTCAAGACCGCGGGACACGGCTCCTTTGACAAGGACGGCAAGTTTACACCCAAAACCTACGCGGAAAACGTGGTCGACGTTACGGGATTCAAGGGCGTCTCCGAGGAGCTTTTGGGATATTGCTGTTATCTGTCCACGTCGATCACCGAAGTGAAGACTCATACCCTTTCGGGCGGCAACGCCTTTATCGGCTGTTCGGCTCTGACTACGGTCACGGTAGAAAATACCGAGCCTCTGACCTCCATCGGAGCCAACACCTTTAAGGGCTGCAGCGCTCTTAAGACCGTTACCATCACCGGAGCTATTGCCGAGGGCTTCACTATCGGAAACGATGCGTTTGCGGGTGTGTCGGGTCT
>JAZORS010000213.1:0-4218 GCA_045656725.1 Eubacteriales bacterium
CCAACTGTAACGTAGGCGATAGATTGCTCCGAAAAATACCCGTTAACCCAGTTTAAAGAAAAATCAAAAAAGGCAATGGCTACCGGTAAAACATATGAGATAATTCTTCTGCTTTTGTTCTCACATAAAAGCAGTGCGGCGTATGATGCGGCAGCAAGCGGCAATGCGAAATATCCGAAAAAAACGGATGCCACGCCAAAAATCGCCGTAAGCAAAACCGGTGACGTTATATTTTTCACGTTTTGGTCTTTTGTTTGATATTTACGTTCCATTTATGCTCCAAAAATATATAAATACTCGCGTATTAAAGTATTATAACACAAAAGCGCGCGTTTGTAAAGAGATTTATAAAATATTTAAAATTAGAGCAAATATGTACATTTCTTGCAAAAATACGGGGATTTTACGTTTACATATTGAAAATGATGTAAAAATGTTGTACAATAAGATGAGTTAGTATGTAAGGAGGAAAGTCGTGACACTTGATTCGTTGGTAACCGAATTGTCCGGTGTTGGCAAAACGAGAGCAAAACAGCTTGAAAAACTTAATATTAGAACGCTTTCGGATCTTGTTTACTGTTTTCCTTATTCGTACGAAAACCGATCTGTTATTTATCCGTTGTATCCGGCGCGTGACGGTGTAAATTCCTCTTATCTACTAACGGTTTCGAGCGAGGTTAAAAACGCAAAGATAAGAAACAATCTTACTATTTCGAAATTTAAAGCGTTTGACGAAAGCGGAGCTTGTGAAATTGTTTTTTTCAATTCCCCGTATGTTAAAGATATATTTCATATTGGCTCTGTATTTAGATTTACGGGTAAAGCAACCGTAAACAAAGGGAAAATACAAATCATCAACCCTAAACACGAGCCATACGTTGAAGGAATCGCTTTGCCGGAATTTATACCGCAATATCACCTGACTGACGGTTTGTCCGGAAAAATTCTTGACAAGCTTATAAATTCGGCACTTTCTGCCGTGATTTCCGATATAATTGACCCCTTACCTGATAATATCAGGGTCGAAAACGGTCTTGCAACCTTAACATACGCTTTGAAAAATGTCCACAATCCTGAAAATGAGGATGCACTGAAAAGAGCGCTTCGCAGACTGGCGTTTGACGAAATTTTTTATTTTTCAATGGGTGTTTCTCTTTCAACGCGCCATAAAAGCGCAACACGAGGCGCCAGATTTATGCCCTGTGACTTGAAAGAATTTACTGAAAAACTCCCCTATGAGCTCACACAAGGCCAGAAAAACGCAATAAACGATATTTATTCCGACACGGTTATCAAAACAAAAAGCGAAAGCTCCGGTCATATGGCGAGAATACTCATAGGTGACGTTGGATGCGGAAAAACTGTTTGTGCGGCGGCAGCTGTATTTATTGCCGCAAAAAGCGGCTATCAGTCGGCTCTTATGGCACCTACGGAAATTCTTGCAAGACAGCACTATGACGATCTTTCTAATCTTTTTTCGGAGCTGGGGATAAGATGTGCCTTGCTCCTTGGATCAACGACTGTCAAGGAAAAGAAGAAGGTCTATTCGGAGCTCGAAGCCGGAGAAATAGATTTAATAATAGGAACACATGCGCTTTTATCTGAAAAGGTGGCGTTCAACAAGCTAGGACTTGTCATAACCGACGAGCAGCACAGATTCGGTGTAGCGCAAAGAGCTGTTTTAAATGACAAAAGCTCCTCGGCGCACATGCTTGTTATGAGCGCAACTCCGATTCCGAGAACACTTGCGCTTGCGATGTACGGCGACCTTGACGTATCAAGAATCACCGAGATGCCAAAGGGCAGACAAATCGTTGAAACCTTTGTGGTAAACGAGAGTTACAGAAGAAGAATTAACGATTTTATTTTAAAGCAAACAGCCCTTGGCGGACAATGCTATATCGTTTGCCCCTCAATCGAAAAGAAGGCGGATACGGAAGGTGACGCTATTCTTCTTGAAAGCTTTATTTCAAGCAAAAGAGGAAACTCTTTGAATCTGCACAATGTTACTGATTACGCAGTTAATTTACGGCAGAGCTTGCCAAGTGTGAAAATTGAAAGCTTACACGGCAAGGTTAAAGCACAAGAAAAAGATCAAATTATGACTGATTTTTCAGAGGGGAAAACCGATGTTTTGGTTTCCACTACTGTTATAGAAGTTGGCGTTAACGTGCCCAATGCTTCTCTTATCGTCGTTGAAAATGCCGACCGCTTCGGGCTTTCGCAATTACATCAGCTCCGCGGCAGAGTCGGCCGCGGAAAACGAAAATCGTACTGTATTCTTGTTTCAGATTTGAATACAGAAAAATCACGCGAACGCCTTGAAATTATGAAAACCAATTATGACGGATTTGAAATTGCAAAGCGCGACCTTGAAATGAGGGGTCCCGGTGACTTTTTCAAAAGCAAAGAACAGGAGACTTTCAGGCAAAGCGGAGGATTCGACTTTAAACTTGCGCCTCTTTCTGACGATAATTCCCTATTTGATTTAGCTTTTTCTCTTGCGAAGGCGATAGTCTCGAAGGACCCCGACCTGATTTTGCCGGAGCACAGAGAATTAAAATACAGGCTTCAAAAAATTATCGCCCCCATTACCTCAACAATTTCATAATCTACGGAGCAAAATATGCAAAACAAACCTTTAGCAGACAAAATACGCCCGACAAGCTTTGATGAAGTCGCAGGACAAACTCATCTTATCGGAAAAGGCGGAATATTACGTAAGCTTGCGGAAAACGGAAGAATTCCCAATATGATTTTCTTTGGCCCTCCCGGCACGGGAAAAACAACCGTTGCCAATATTATTGCCAACAATTCCGGAATGCAGCTTTATAAATTAAACGCAACAAGCGCAAGCATTGCGGATATTAAAGAGGTAATTGCCGCAACCGAAGGAATGTTTTCCTATAACGGGACTCTCCTTTATCTTGACGAAATTCAGTACTTTAATAAAAAACAGCAGCAGTCCTTGCTGGAATTTATGGAAAACGGCAAAATTACGCTTATTGCCTCGACAACTGAAAATCCCCATTACTACGTTTATAACGCATTGCTCTCGCGCTCGAATCTTTTTGAATTCAAGTCAATAAAGCCGGAGGAATGTATTGATACCCTAAGGCGCGGATTGAAGACTCTGAATGAAGAATTCGGTGACACAAAGATCGCATCCGACGAGGTTTTGCTTAATATAGCAAAGCTATGCGGGGGCGACGTAAGAATGAGCATAAACCTTTTGGAAAATACTTTTTATATTTCCGGTAAGGAAATAACGGGTGACGCTGTTGCTTCCCTGACGCCAACTATGGCAGGCCATTTTGACAGAATGGGCGACGTTCATTACGATTTGCTTTCCTGCTTGCAGAAATCTATAAGAGGCTCTGACCCGGATGCTTCAATTTTTTATCTTGCAAAAATACTTGAATCGGGCGATATGCTCTCTGCCTGCCGCCGACTTCTCGTAATTGCAAGTGAGGATATTGGACTTGCTTATCCCATGGCGGCTTCTATTGCCTATGCCGCTGTTGAAAGCGCAAAAAGCATCGGTATGCCGGAGGCATCAATTCCTTTATCAAATCTAGTTTGCCTGCTTGCTACCGCCCCTAAGTCAAATACAGCGCACGTAGCATACGAGAGGGCTCGTTCGGATATATACGACGGATTTGGACAAGACGTTCCCACAATTCTAAAAAGCCCCGATTTTAAAGGATATAAATATCCGCACGACTATGAAAACAATTATGTTGAGCAAAGCTATTTACCTCCCGATCTTGTCGGCAGGAAATATTATGAGTTCGGAGCAAATAAAATAGAACAAAGCGCTAAAACATATTTTGATTTTATAAGAACTAATAACAGAAACAGAAAAAAACAGTAAAAGCTACATATTTTGCGCGTATATTATATCTTTCTTGACAAAAATGTTTTAATAATGTATAATTATCTTATATATTGTTCCCTTGGAGGACAAATTTTTTATGATATATCATTTCATACTTAACCCCAAGTCAGGAAGGCCGAGAAAGCATCAGAATATGGAAGATGCAATTAAGGCAGCTTGCCGTAAAAGACAGTTAAGTTATCACATATACTACACAACCTGCCCGGGTGATGCCACGGAATACGTGCGCTCTATGATTCGTATTTCCCCCGAAAGACGGCGCTTTATCTGCGTCGGCGGTGACGGAACGCCTAATGAAATCTTTAAGAGTGCTGTAAAAA
>JAZORS010000214.1:0-3538 GCA_045656725.1 Eubacteriales bacterium
ACTAAACTCACCCACGATATTACATATAAGGCTCGTCTTGTTGACACAGATGATTTTGCAATTAACAATGCTGATAACTTCTACGGATTCATCGCAGGTATCCTTGCTTCCAATAGCGACATTACCGATCTTTTCGTAGATTCCGCTCTTAAAATATGCGGAAACGACAACGAGGCGTTCGCTAACATGCTTAAAGCTCTTGAAAAGATTTCTTCTGACGTAAACATCGTTATGACAGCTTCTATTCCCGTTGCTGAATGTCCTGACGAAATCAAAGCTTTTGCTTGAGTTAAAAATAACTAAATTAAGACAGAGAATTTTTGTTCTCTGTCTTTTTTTATACCCGCCATTCGTAAACTGTATTTATATAATATAAAAATTAAGCGTTTTAACACTAAATCCCAAGAAGCATAAAATAATAGCAGGGTAAGATATAAAACACCCTAACAACAGTTTAAGCTTTTATGTCAAGGAGAAGTCATAATGCAAGACAATAGAAATACATCGCTCGGAGCTGCATGCGATGGGCGGGGAACTGTCTGTATAGACACAAATAGAGTTCTTGATTCCTGTCGCGACAGAGACTGTTTTGAAGATGCAAGAATTTATCTTACCGCTTTTGGCGAAGAAGTTCTTGCCGGTGCAAGCAACGTAAGAACACGCTCAGCTAAGCTGATTTGGGCTTTTGTCGGTGTGGATAACGTACCTTTCAACACCGGTTTTTACCAGGTAACCGTTCGTTATTACATCGAGCTTGAGTTTGAGGCATGCACCGGAATGGGCAAAAGCCAATGCTTTAAGGGCCTTGCCGTTCTTGAAAAAACAGTAGTGCTTTACGGTGGAGAGGGAAGTGTTATCACTTATTCCTCCAGCCCTAAAAACAATTATTGCTGCCCGTGCAATACCGACACAAGAGGAAACAATGATCCTGTTGCTATCGTTGAAACCGTCGAACCCATAGTTCTTGGAACTAAACTTGAATGCAACTGCAACTGCGCTTGCGCAGATTGCGTCGATATTCCTCCCGCTGTTTGCGATCTTTTCGACGGAGAACTCCAAACAGGCGGTAATACAAGAATATACGTTTCCTTTGGACTTTTCTCGGTTATAAGAATAGTTCGCCCTGCGCAATTCCTTGTTCAGGCAAGTGATTACAGCGTTCCCGATAAAGAGTGCTGCGCTGCATCCAACAACGATAACCCCTGCTCGCTTTTCCGCAATATTGCGTTCCCGACCAATCAGTTCAGAGGCACAAGCTGCCCAAACACCGAAACACAGCAGAGAAATACGGGTTGCGGATGCGGTAAGGACCGCGACCGGTAAAAATCCGAAACGTATCCAAGTAAAGAATACGCACAAAGCACTTCATTATGCGATAAAAAGCTCCCGACAGATTTTAAATATCTGTCGGGAGTTTTTTAGTCCTCTTTGTATATGAGAGTTTCGGGATGTGAAAACTTAAATTGAATTTTTTTATTTGGATTAACAAGTATATTTAAAATTCCATCTTCCTTCGTTCCCATCCTTGTGTCCATTACGAGGCGTCTGTACGGCTTGAAGCCGCATTTTTCCTGAACTCTTTTCGATTGACAGTTAAAATTAAAATAGCCACAGGTCAAAAAGTCAAAATCCAAATCAAAAAACAAATAGTCAATTACCGCCTTTACAGCTTCGGGCATTATCCCTTTGCCCCAAAAACTTTTGCTTAATACGTATCCAATTTCTCTGCCTTTATATTCATTAAATTCGGTCAACCTATCTTCCATTCCGTATTTTTCGATTCCCAAAGAGCCAATCACTTTGTTGTTTTCTTTAAGACAAATAGCAAAAGTTTTATCATCTTCGATAAAGTTTTCTAAAATTGCGCGGCTTTCTTCTTTGCTTTCGTGATGCCGCCAGCCCGCCATTTCGCCAACACCCTCAACCGATGCATATTCATAAAAATCGTCCAGATCCGACTCTTTGAAGCCTCTCAATATAAGCCGCTTGGTTTCAATACTTATTCCTTTTATTTTAAAATCTGCATTCATATTTGTTTTCGCCTTTTATTTCAAGCTTTAATGAGAGTAACCCATGAAATTTATTATTTAACCCGATTTTGGCGCATAATTTCATATGCAAACATTGTAACCGCTGATGCGGCAGAAAGGGAAGCGCGAAATTCTCGACCATATTCTATTTTAACTTTTTTATCCGAAGAAATGAGAATTTCCTTGGAAATTCCGCGTTTTTCGCCACCAACTATAAGTAATAGAGGAGTTTTTAACTCACATTCGCCAAGTATGTCATCTGTTTTTTCGTCAGCGCAAACGACGGTGTAGCCGCGCGATTTGAAAAAATCAACGGCATCCTTTGGATTTGATATGTAAGCAGGGAAAAGTTCCGATGCGCCGGCGGAGCTTCGGCATACTACACCCGCAGCACTCATCCAGTTTCTTTCATCAAGTATAATACCGGAACATCCCGCCGCATAAAGAGAGCGAAGAGCATAGCCGAAATTGTAAGGATCTTCAATCCCTTGAATCATAGCATAAAAGCCGTCTTTTTCTACTTCACAGTCGCAAAGTTCGGGAAATATTCTGTCACCGCATTCCGCAACAATACCTCCGTGTGAAGTTCCAAGAGTTATTTTTGAAAGATATTCGCTATCGCTTTCAACAAGTTGAAATCCGTATTTTTCAGAAACTGCCCTTAAATAAGACACCTCTTTTGATATTTTTTTCAACTTTTCCTTGTCATAATAAATTTTATTTATTCTTCGGGAATTTGTTTTTTCTTCACTTGCTTTAAGTATTGCCCTGATTGAGGTCATGCCTTCAAAAACGGAAGAATTTTGAAATTTTATATCTTCTTTTATCATTATTTAAAGGATCCTTTCATATAGATTAATAAAAGAATTATCTTAGGGGTTCATCTATGATTGATTTACATAGCAGGGAACGGTGCGAAGTTCTTGCAGAATACGTAGTCGAAACCTTTTCAACCGTACGAAGCGCGGCATCACATTTCGGAATAAGTAAAAGCACAGTACATAAAGACCTTGCTTACAAGCTAAAATATATAAACAAACCACTGTATTTGGAAGTTAAAGAGATACTCGAAAAAAACAAATCCGAGCGGCACTTGCGCGGCGGTGAGGCAACGCGACAAAAATATTTGAAAATAGGGAACAAATCTAAATAATACAATAGTATTATATCTTATTTATTCGCTAATTTCAATACAAATAATTTTAAATTGCAGAGGAAAGCTTAATTTCTTTTTGGCTTTTCCCTGCATTTTTTTATTTTTAAATTTTTTTACCGTATAAGTTTGTGTGTGTTAAATTTGTTTTCTTTTTCAATGCTGATTTTTTCTTTAAATTGCCACGAGCAAACAAAATTTATATAGATATCTAAAAACATGGTTAATTATCATTTAGTTGAAAATTATAGAAACACCTTATAAATCATACTAAATAAAAAACTATAAAAATGGTAAATACTCATCAAAAAACCGTATTTTTTTTGCATTTTTGCTTCCCTCAATTATACAAAAT
>JAZORS010000215.1:0-5102 GCA_045656725.1 Eubacteriales bacterium
CACCGAGCTTGTTAAGATATGCAACGAAAAGGGACTTTCTATTGAAGCAGAGGTTGGTGCTATCGGCGGAGAAGAAGACGGAGTTGTCGGAAACGGCGAGTGCGCTGATCCTGACGAATGCAAGATGATTGCTGATCTTGGCGTAACAATGCTTGCGGCAGGAATCGGTAATATTCACGGTAAATATCCCGAAAACTGGCCCGGACTTTCCTTTGAAACTCTCGCGGCGGTCAGCGAAAAGGTTGGTGATATGCCTCTCGTTCTTCATGGCGGTACGGGTATTCCTGCGGAGATGATCCAGAAGGCTATTTCTCTCGGCGTTTCAAAAATCAACGTTAACACCGAGTGCCAGCTTGCATTCCAGACAGCAACAAGAGCATACATTGAAGCAGGTAAGGACATTCAAGGTAAAGGCTTCGACCCCAGAAAGCTTCTTGCACCCGGCACGGAAGCTATAAAGGCAACTGTAAAAGAAAAAATGGAGCTTTTCGGCTCTGTCGGAAAAGCTTAATAAACGTAAAAAATAAAGAAAAAAGGGTAATCCATGGGTTACCCTTAAATTTTAAAGTATGATAAAAATTTTTTACTGCAATTCAGATAACACAAGCATTCCTACCGACATATCCAAGCACAGGCTAGACAAAATATGCTCCTCTATTCGTGATAAGCAAGTTATGATAAACGCTGCGCGCGTTCTAAAAGCAGGTTTTTCTTCATTCGGAATCACGGAAAGCTCAGTTATATACGGACTCGGTGAGCACGGCAAGCCGCATGCCGTTAATTATCCAAATATTCATTTTTCGCTTTCTCATTCACACAATTTAGCAATAGTTGCGTTTAGCGATAAAAAAACAGGCATAGATTGCGAAAAAGCACCAAAAAACATTTCCACGCATATATTAAAAAGATTTTTCACGGACAGTGAGCAAGCAGCGTTTGCGGACTCTCCTCTACAAC
Organism: Eubacteriales bacterium; assembly: GCA_045656725.1. Lineage (GTDB taxonomy): Bacteria > Bacillota > Clostridia > Oscillospirales > CAG-272 > UBA1740. Next base: position 958 of record JAZORS010000215.1, read on the forward strand.
TGTGGGTATCTAAGGAAGCCACTGTAAAATACACCGGCAAAGGATTTGCTGCGGGACGAAATGATTTTCAAATTCCACCGTTTAAAGACGCAATATTGTTTGACGGTGTTTGGCTAAAGCGAATTTCAATTGTTGGCTACGAATGCGTGCTATGCTCAAGCGAGCCTGACGAAATAGAAATCAAAGGTATATAAAAGGCTGCTCCTTAACGAATCAGCCTTTTTGTTTTATAAAATATTCAATAAGCCTGTGAATTTCAACAGATATTCCTCATCATCAATGCCGACCTCAAATGCTTTATCAAGCATTCTGTCAACCATATCCTCTTCAACAAACGTACCGTTAAGAATATCATCAAAAAACTTTCTATACTTTTGGCAATTGTTTTCGAGGCAAGCATTCTCTTGAATGAAGCGGAGGGCATTTTGACAGTATTTATCATAGAGATTTTTAGAGGACGTTAACTCATTCAGTGCGGCTAATATATCGGATACCTCTTTTTCGCCGTACGAAACCTTTAATGCACATTCATCAGGGTACTCTGAGAACGTTCCAATATCGGTTATAACTGCGGGAATACCCATTCCAAGTATTCGCTGAAGGTTAGCTGAGGATTCGCCGTTGGTTGGATATCTTAAATTTATACAAACGTCACACGCCTGCATATAAAGCTTATACTTCTCAAGGCTTGTATATCCCGTAACAATTACCTTATCCTCAATGCCAAGTCTTTTAGCCTCAGCCATTGTATCAAGTCCAATCTCCTGTCCAACAACTACGTATCTAAAGTCATGGCTGGTGTACTTTGACATCGCCTCAAGAGTCTGATATATGCGTTTCGTTTTGGTAGCAAATCCAAACGCTCCGAAAAGATATACGTCCTCGGGTATTCCAAGCACTTTTTTTGCAGCGGATTTAACCTCTGCGGTATTTGGAACTATATCGCATACATGAAGGGGAATATTGATTATCGGAACGTCAGGTCTTATAGCCCTTATCATCTGCTTAGCCATATCAGAGTGAACTATAACACCCGTTGCCTTGTCAACAAAGTGCTTATTTACCATAAGCTCCATAGTATGTTTTTCCCAAGGTGCTGTTACCTCACCGTTTAGAAATCCGTTTGCTATTTTATAGCCAAAATCACCGTGGCAATATTTGAGCAGCTCAACGTATTCCTTCGTTTTTCCATTTTCAATCATCTCCGCCGCTATGTAATGATGAAGCGACAGATCGTGTATTTCCAGTATTCCGGGACGCTTCATAAACATATCACCGATACATTTATGAACCTTATAGTTATTCCCCATTTGGTACACTATCAAATCATACCTTGAAGCGAACTCGTCGTCCTCAAGCTTTTGTATATCGTGAAAAACAAATTCGTCCGCTACGTCCTTGTTTTTTATAGGAGTATCATACAAAAGTTCAATTTCAACATAATTTTTCAGTTCTTGTATGAGCTCCTCACTAAAATCCGAAATACCCGATTTTACGGGTGAAAACGGAGAACAATACGCTATTTTCATATCCTTTATCTCAACGTTTCTGTTAATTTGTCTATGACGTTATCCCAGCTTATATCCTTAACGGTATTATATCCCGCTTCGCCCATATCATATCCAAGCTTTTTGCTCAAATACAGCTTATTTATGTTGCTACCAAGCTCTTCAGCATCAGGCGTGCTTATCAGACCGCTGCTTCCGTTCTCTGTAAATTCGAGAACACCGCCTGCATCATCGCAAGTAACGACGGGCTTTTTGGACAAGAACGCTTCAAGCGTGATGTAGCCGTAGTCCTCATCAACGGGGGCAAAGAATACCGCAAACGCACCTGCGTAAAGTTCGAGCAGATCATCATCCTCCACAAATCCAAGGAAGTCAACTCTGTCGCTTACACCAAGCGAATCGGCAAGCTTCTTGAGGTTATCCATCTCAGGACCTCTGCCCGCAATCTTCGCTTTAACTCCGCTATCGCAGTATTTAAGCGCCTGAATTAGTAGCTCGTTTCTTTTCAGCTTGTCAAGTCTTCCCACTGATAAAATGTAATCGCCAAATTCTCCGGACTTGTATCTTCCGACAAGTGAGGGCGGGTGATACAGTGGTTCGGAATCAATTTTGTTAAACGTTTCAAGACGCTTTGTTACGTTTTTTGAAATCGAATATATTCTCTTTGATTCAGGCAGAACTTTTGCATCAAATGCCTCTACGCGTTTCTTTATAAGCTCACCATTTTTATGGCCGCACAGTCCAACGTCGCTACCGTAAAGATCATACGCCTGTCTGTACTGATGCATTAGCCACGTTACCTTGTTGTCGTGCTTTATTGCATACGATGGAAATTTGGTTGCTATAACAAGGTCAATCTTCTGACCGTTAGACTCGGTTACATCAAGCATTCTCCAAGCAAGCATGCTATCATAAAGCGACTGTTCGGGATACCACTTGTACGGAAGCGCGACAACCTCTGCGTCATAGCCACGCTGTATAAGATTTTTCTTTAGAAAATCAACCATAAGCTCAGCTCCACCCTTTACAAACGGAACCTGAGATGCGGTTATTATTATCTTTTTCTTCATACGACTCCCTACTTTCTTGCAACTATAACGAAATCTCTCTGACCGAACAGCATTTGGTTTACACCCTCGAAAAACTCTTTTTCTTCGCTGTCACTGCATTTATCAATTACGTATTTTCTCATAGATTCACTGTACGGATGAATAGAATATTCTGCTCCTATTCTTTCGACGGAGCTATATCCGTTTTTCTCAAACACATATTTCAGCGCCTTAGGGCTTACAGGCTTAATATGCGAAGCGTCAGTATAAAAATCGGTATATACACAAAGCACCTCGGGGTTTGGCGTTTCAAGTATAAAGCAACAACCTGGCTTAAGTTTTCTGTACCCCGTTCTCATAAGCTGGTACAAATAATGTGTATCAACGTGCTCCGCTACCTGTGAGAGTACTATTCCGTTTAATTCCCCGTCCTCACATGCATCAAGATACATCAGTGCATCGCTAAGAACTGCATCATAACCGTTTTCATTACAGTAATCAACAAAAGGCTTGTAGCAATCTACTCCGATAGCTTTTACGCCGTTATTTTTCAGTATCTCAAGTATCTCACCTCTGCCACAGCCAAGGTCTAGAACAAAGCCTTTTTCATGCGGTGTCTTTAAAAACTCCGCATATCTTTGCTGTCTTTGGATGATTACACTTCTGTCTCCACGGAAAACGTTTTCAAAATCAAAATAATCAACCAGGTCGTTCTCGATTATCTCAGAGGAACTTGATGCAATTTCGCTCGCACCGGCTGAATTGTTTTTGGGGCGCTCAAGAGAATTATGCATACGCTTAACATCGGCTATCTGAACCGAAATCTGCTCTATCTCCTCATCATAAGAGCGTTCGGCAAGAATATCCGTTCTGCAGTAAAGCTCCTTTATCAGATTATTCTGATGCTCACAGGTCTTTATCAAGGATTTCGATATTGAAAGCAGATAATCGTTGTACTGTGATTGTCTTTTGAGGATAGGGTTTATAAACCACCCCAAGAAGATATCCACAAGCTTGCAAATTACTTTTTTTATAAACACCTTAAGTCTGCTTCCGTTTATACCAACGCGCGTCGTACATACCGTGTATGGCAGTCCCGAGCTATATGCAATTGATGCGTCGTTTACCATTTCTGCATTGTGCTTTAGATATATATCGGACTTGGTTTCTGAAAAATCATCAAGCGTTTCAGGAAAATCCCACAGGACAACCTCTTCGCTAGATCCCCCACCCGAACAATGAAATATGGCATCCTTGCGCTGAGCGATCTTTCTTTTTATAACCTTTTTATCCATTGACTCCTCCAAAATACAACTTGCCATTTAAAAGCTTATATTGTTTGTATTATATCATATATGTCAAATAAAGTCAACATTTTTCTCAAAGTGCAGTTTTTAAACGCAAAACAAAAAAAGACTGAGCAACCAGACTCAGTCCTTTTGTCTTTAATTACTCTTCATTAGAGCTCTTATCTACGTCGGCAAGCTCGTCCGAATCAAGAATATCGACGCGAACGTGAAGACCTGCCGTGGTCGCGGCTGCCTTCATAACGGTTCTTATAGCCTTTGCTATCTTTCCGTGGCGGCCA
>JAZORS010000216.1:0-4726 GCA_045656725.1 Eubacteriales bacterium
GCCATACCAGCCGGGGAGTTAGCGGCGCCTTGTACCTGAAATCCGCTATATCAGGGGTCAATTCCCATCCCGAGGGCTGTATTTGTGTAGCTTGCACCGTTATGACTTGTGTTGAGAAATGGGTCTTGTGCAATCCGAGGCTGTGAATCATGTCAGGTGGGGAACCAAGCAGCATTAAGCGGTTTTTCGGGTGTGCCGCAAGGTCGCCTGTTTGGAGCAATAGTAGCGGTTACCATATGTAAGTATAGTTCGACGGAAGGGTGTATGGTTCTATCGGACATACGAAAGCTTTATAGCGCTTGCGCTGTACCTTCGCGGAGGCGCACGCGCATTTTTTTAAGGAGTTTTTATGTCGGATTACAAGGCGTTGTACCGTAAATGGCGTCCCGTTGATTTTGATGACGTCTGCGGTCAGAGTGCGATAACGGATATCCTCAAATATGAGGTTTCAAACAACAGAATATCTCATGCGTATCTGTTTTGCGGCTCTCGCGGAACGGGTAAGACGAGTTGCGCTAAAATTCTTTCCAAAGCGGTAAACTGTCTTTCTCCTATAAACGGTAATCCCTGTAATAAGTGCGAAGCTTGTAAATCCATTGACGCGGGAACATCAACTGACGTTATTGAAATGGACGCGGCAAGTAACAACGGCGTTGATAACGTAAGAATCCTGAAAGACGAAATCAGCTTTACTCCCGCGCTTCTTAAATACCGCGTTTACATTATTGACGAGGTTCATATGATGTCGGTCCAGGCATTCAATGCGCTTCTCAAAACGCTTGAAGAACCGCCGTCATACGTTGTTTTTATACTTGCGACGACCGAATATAATAAGCTCCCCACAACGATAGTTTCAAGGTGTCAGCGCTTTGATTTCAGACGTATGACCACAGAGGTTATAGTTGACCGTCTGTCTAAAATTTCGGCAGCTGAGGGAATTGAGCTTACCCTTGACGGAGCTCGGCTTATAGCAAGAGCGGCAAGAGGCGGAATGCGAGATGCCGTGAGCTTGCTTGAACTTTGCGCCGGCTCAAAGGAAACGGTAGATGCAAAGCTTGTTTCCGATACCCTCGGAACGGGGGATAAAGGCATAGTTTACGAGCTTGTCGGAGCGATAGGACGTTCCGATTTTTCAAGCGTTTATTCCGTTGTTGATCGGGTTGTTTCGGGAAGTGCTGATATATCGGTATTCTGGCAGGAGATTATTGATACTTACAGAGATATTATGGTTGTCAAAAATTCCGATACAGCGAAAGAATATCTTGACCTCACGGAAACGGAATACGAGACTCTTTTGAATATGGAAAAGAGCTTTTCAATGGCGCGCCTTTCTTACCATGCAAGTATACTTGAATCGGCACTTGCCGGTATGCAACGCTCGGCAAACTCAAAGAGGAGTATAGCGGAGATTGCGCTTACGAAAATGTGCGACGCAAAGCTCGTTTCATCTCCCGAGGCTCTACTTATTCGTATAGAGGATCTTGAAAAACAGCTTTCACTTATAAAAATGGGAGTTGTTTCCGTTAAAAAAGAGGAAATAGCTGAAAAAACCGTCAAAAAAATTGAGCAGAAAAAAGATGTGCCCGTCAAAGAAGTGCCCAAAAGCGAGCCGAAATCGGAAACAAAAGCGGCATACTCCAAGTGGGAACGCGTCGTAGAACGTATCGGCGAAATCAAGCCGCAGCTTGCATCGGGTCTTCGCAGGTCAGAGGTGTATAGAAGCGGTAACACATTCTTTGTAAAGGTAGATTCATTCTTTTATTCGCGCCTTAATACAAACAGCGCGGATATGGCGCTTCTTTGCGGCGCTATTGCCGAATTTGAAGGAATATCCAATACCGAGCTTGACGTAAAGCTTGAGTCTTTCCAAAAGACAGAGAAGTCGCTGTCATCAGAAATAGAAAACGCACTTAAATTTTAGGAGGAAACAAAGATGAAAGTAAGATTGCCACAAGGAATGGGCGGCGGTCCTCAGAATATGCAGTCTATGCTCAAACAGGCACAGAAAATGCAGGAAGATATGGCTGCTATGCAGGCGGAGCTCGAAGAAAGAGTATACGATATTTCCGCAGGCGGCGGTGTTATTAACGTTAAAATCAACGGAAAAAAGGAATTTCTTTCCGTTAAAATAGATCCGGAGGTCGTAGATCCCGACGATGTTGAAACTCTTGAAGACCTTATAACCGCGGCGGTTAACGAAGCAGTTAAAAAGGTTGAGGCGGTTTCCTCCGAGGAAATGCAAAGGATAACGGGCAGCATGTCGCTACCGGGACTCTTCTGATATGGCAGGGTATATTGCGCCTATTGAGCGGCTTATCGAGGAATTCAGAAAACTTCCCGGTGTCGGAGCGAAAACGGCGGCAAGATATGCTTTTGCTGTGCTTGAAAATTCGGATGATGACGCTATGCGTTTTTCCGATGCGATACTTGCCATAAAAAAAGAGGTATATAAGTGTCCTGTTTGCTTCGGTCTTTCGTCAGAGGATGACCGTTGCGATATATGTAAAAATGAGGATAGAGATCACTCGTTAATCTGCGTCGTTGAAAACGCGAAGGACGTTATGGTTATGGAAAAGGTGCGTACATACCGAGGAGTTTATCACGTTCTCGGCGGCGCGCTTTCTCCAATAAATAATATAACCGTTGACAACCTTAAAATAAAAGAGCTTATCGAGAGAGTTAAGACGGGCGAGGTTAAGGAAATTATTATCGCCACTAACCCAACACCAAGCGGTGATACGACAGCGGCATACATAGCAAGAGTCCTTGAACCGTATGAGGTTGAGGTGTCGCGCTTGGCATACGGTATTCCCGTAGGCGGAGATATTGAGTATGCGGACGAAATAACACTTTTGAGAGCTATGGAAGGCAGACGCTACTTTTGATTTTTGGTCGGATAATTTTGGCATAAGCGAATAAAAAATATATTGGCATTATCTTGTTAAGGTAGTGCCTCTTTCTTTTCTTTACACAAACTCAATAGGGTTAAGGTTGAAAAACATCGTTTTTTCTCCAAATATTAAGATTTTTTATTCTAGCTCCGTTTTCGCACTCTACCGTACAGAGTACGCCTACGTTTGCGAAGAACGGAGATTTCTGCCGAAAATTCTCTCGCCCAAAGCACGGATAATTTTGGCATTAACACGGTACCTTTTCTGTTTTGTCCCAGTCGCAGATGTTTTAGAATAGCTTAATAAAATAGCAAGAGGCTTTGTGCAGGTTTATGCGCAGGGCCTCTTGTTTTATTTTGCGCTTTTATATTGTCGCAAACTTATATTTAAGACGGAGGTTGTCCGCTATCATTGCTATAAACTCGGAATTGGTCGGTTTTCCGCGCGAATTCTGGATTGTGTAACCGAAAAACGAATTGAGAGTATCAACGTCGCCTCTATCCCAGGCAACCTCTATTGCGTGGCGTATTGCCCGTTCAACTCTTGATGTGGTCGTATTATATTTTTTAGCAACCGTGGGATAAAGTATTTTAGTTACCGAATTGATTATATCGCTGTCATCGATAGTCATAAGAATAGCAGTCCTTAAATACTGATAACCTTTAATGTGCGCCGGAACACCTATCTGGTGAATTATTTTCGTAACCTGCGATTCCATATCCGATCTGCCGAGGGAAGTGCTCATTTCGGGAGTGCGCTTCTTCGATTTAACAATGGATTCTATATGGAATATCAAAGAGGTGATATCGTAGGGCTTCGGAATACAGAGGTCAGCTCCCGATTCGCTAGCTTCCATAAGTATTGAATGATTGTTTATATGCGACATAAGTATAAAGGAAGGGCGCTTTTCCATTTCGAATTTTGATACAGTCCTTATAAGACCGATGCCGTCAAGTCCGGAAAGCCAGAGGTCAACGATAACGAGGTCATATTTATTTCTGATAATCTTGTCCTTCGCAATTTCTGAATTGCTTGCCTCCTCCGTATATTTGTAACCGGCAGATAAAAGACCGTTAGTTAAACGGGCTCTTTCTTGGGGGTTTTCGTCACAAATAAGTATTTTGATGTTGTTTTCCATTTTTTTCTCCTTCTTTTGTTATAATTGGTAAAATTTGGTATTTTTCCGCTAAAACAATTTTATCACATAGTTGCGACAAAAATCAAGTGTGATTTCGCGAAAAAATAGACAAAAATTTTAACACAAAAATGGTAAAATTTACCAATTCAGGCTTCAAAATGACAAAACTTGACATAAGCTGACCGTTTTTCGAAAAAGAAATTTTGACGACTTTTGAAAATATAAAAAAATTAACTATTTTTTTGTAAAAAAACAAAAATCCTTATTGCAAATTCTTTTTTAATATGGTATACTATACTAGAAGTAAAATGCTTTATTTTTTTGTTATTAATATTTTAAGGAGTTAAAACCCCCAATGAACACTAATGTAACTAACAACAAGTTTGTTAATGAGTGGATTGCCGAAATGGCTGAAATGGTAAAGCCTTCGGAAATTATACTTATTGACGGAACAGAGGAGCAGGCTGAGCAGTTGAGAAAAATCGCTATTGCCGATGGCGATCTTATTAAGCTCAATGAAGAAAAGCTTCCTAATTGCTATCTTCACAGAACTGCTATAAACGACGTTGCAAGAGTAGAGAACAGAACCTTTATCTGCACGCGTAACAAAGAGGATGCAGGAAACATTAACAACTGGATGGATCCCAAGGAATGCTACGAAAAGCTTTCCAAGCTCTATACCGGCTCATACAAGAAC
>JAZORS010000217.1:0-7966 GCA_045656725.1 Eubacteriales bacterium
GATATGGATAGAGAGCCCGGAAAAGAAATTCTGCACGTCGAGGGACTGACGAAAAGTGTAGACGGCAACCTTTTATTTAAGGACTTATCCTTCCACGTATTTAAAGATGATAAAATTGCCCTTGTCGGAAACGAGCTTGCAATTACTCACCTCTTTAAAATTCTTAACGGGGAAGAGCTTGCGGATTCAGGCGAATATAAGTTTGGCGTATCAATTTCAACCTCTTACTTTCCGCACGACAATTCAGCATTTTTTGAAGGTCATAAGGAGTCAATTCTAGATTGGATGCGTCAGTATTCAAAGGATCAGACTGAAACGTATCTTCGTGGATTTCTCGGTAAAATGCTGTTTTCAAACGATTCCGTTTTTAAAAGCGTGGACGTCCTATCGGGCGGCGAAAAGGTCAGATGCATGTTCTCGCGAATGATGCTTTTCGGCTCTAATTTCCTTATGATTGACCAGCCGACAGACCACCTTGATCTTGAATCGATAACTGCGGTAAATAACGGTATGAAAAATTTTCGTGGCAATATCATTTTTTCCTCTCACGACTATGAAATTGTCAACACAGTTGCAAACAGAATTATCGAAATTACACCCGACGGCTTTATAGACAGAACGGGCACGTACGAGGAATTTTTAGAGTATAAAAGAAACCTCAACGGAGAGCAGTAATAAAATAAACGACGAAGAACCCAATTTTCTTGGGGGCTTCGCCGTTTTTTTGTTTGTTTGATAAGTTAGTCACGGTGCTGTTCCGATAAGTTTTTAAAACTTGCAGATTTTAAAATTTTTAAATAGATAAATACCGCTAAAAGAGGAAAGAGAGCTGCTATACAAATTCCAAGACGCAAACCCAGTTCTAAGGGCTCAATACCCAAAGACAAGGCAAATTCTGTAAGCTTCGGTATTTTAGCGGGCAAATCGGCAATAATTCCGACAAGCTGAGGTCCAACGGACGCGCCGAGATCGCCACCCGCCGCCATAATAGCGAAAATAAATATTCCTGCTTTCGGAAAGCGCTCAGCTGCAATAATAAGCGTTCCCGGCCAGAGCATAGAAACCGAGAGTCCCGTAAAAACGCAGGCAAGAAGTCCTATAAAAGAATTTGAAGAAAGCGCTGAAATAAAATAACAAAGAGTTGCGCCTATCGAGCCAAGTAAAAGAATTTTTGCGACATTTTTTCCGTATTTTGCATATAGCGTTCTTCCAAGACCGAGCATTAGGGAAAACAGAGCTACTCCGAAAATATCACCCCAGATTTTTGGAATACCTATGCCGGATTCAAGATATCCCGAGCACCACTGCGCCATCGTGCATTCAGCCGCGCCGCCAAGAAAAATCGCAATAACAGATAGCCATAGATCTTTATCTTTAAAACAGCCGTTGGAAATTGATGTTTGCTTCGTATTCTGAATAACAGGGAATTTTGAACTTGAAAAAAATATGATTGCAAGCAGAGGAATAAGTGTAAAAGTGAAGGTCAGAATCTGCCAATTTTCATTACCAAAAATATGTAAAAAAACAGAGCTGAAAATAACGACAATAACTACGCCCCAAGCGTAAACTGAATGAAGCTTACTCATTTCGCGCTCCGGATTTTTAGAGGGAATTGCGTGAATTACAGGACTTATAAGCACCTCTGAAAGCCCGGCTGCCGCAGAGAAAATGACAGTTCCGATCACTAATCCAAGGTAAATATAATTCGGGAAAAAATAGGGCCAGACTGCATAAAATAACAGACCCAAAAGGGTAATAACGGGAGTTGTTTTAACTGTTTTGGGGATGTTGAATTTACGTGAAAAGAATGAAAAAATCAGATCTACCGAAAGCTGTGTGAAAAAGTTTATAAGCACAAGCAGACCGAGCAGAGAAAAGGAAATGCCGTATTTTGAGTTGAAAGTTATGAAAAGTATCGGTGAAAGATTTGTGACGACCGACATCGAAATATTGGTTAAGTAACAACCGAGCTTGATTTTTCTATATTGTTCTGACATTTTAACAAGCTCCTTTAATTGATAAAAAATCTTAAAAAACCGAGATAATAGAAAGCAGAATTGGAAAACAGCAGTTAACAACTTGGCTGACAATAAAGATGAAATGCTAAATCTTAGCGTTTTTTATATGATAAGTGGTATAAGGTTTTAACACGATATTTTAATAAAAAACGGCAGTTTCAGTCTGCCGTTTTTTTGGTGCGGGCGACAGGATTTGAACCTGCACGGTGTCCCACCAGATCCTAAGTCTGGCGCGTATGCCAATTTCGCCACGCCCGCATATTTATTCACACTTGCCTCAACATTCTATCATAATTTTTTATGATTGTCAATTCCTTTTGTGCATAAATATTTAAGATATTTCCTTGCGCGTGTTGACTTTTAAATATATATGTATTATAATATTTTAAAGATAAAACTGTATTTAATTTTTTGGAGAACGGCAAATGAACAGAAAAACTGCAAGAGAAAACGCTTTCATTCTTCTTTTTGAAGCGGAGTGTAAAAATGACGAAAGCGCTACTGAAATTTTTGAAAAGGCAATAAGCGTGAGAAATCTCGAAACGGACGATTACGTAAAAGAGGTTTTTTTCGGTGTAAATTCTAACAAAAAGTTTATTGAAGAAACGGTTGATAAATGCCTTGTTAATTGGAAAAAAGAGCGAGTTTCCACAGTTTCAAAAGCGATACTCGAACTCGCCACTTATGAAATTGCCTTTATTTCGGACATTCCGACCAAGGTTTCTATCAATGAAGCTATTGAGCTTTCAAAAAAATACGACGATGAAAAAGCATATATGTTCGTTAACGGTGTTACAAATGCTGTTGCCGAAGCTCTTTCGAAAAAATGAAGAAAAAAGCTTTTTTAGGGATCGATACGAGTAATTATACAACTTCTGTCGCCATCGTATCGGAGAGTGGAGAGCTGATTGCAAATCTTAAACGCCCTTTGACCGTTAAAGCCGGTGAAAGAGGCCTTCGACAGTCCGATGCGTGCTTTCTCCACATAAAAAATATTCCCGATATTATGGCGGAAGCAAGAGAAATACTTAAAGACATTGAGCTTCTTGCCGTCGCCGTATCAAGCCGTCCGAGAAACGTCGAAAATTCATATATGCCCTGTTTTCTTGTGGGAGAATCGATTGCAGAGGGAATTGCGGCAACCTCAAGTCTTCCTTTATACCAGTTTTCCCATCAATGCGGTCATATTATGGCCGCAGTCTTTTCATCGGGAGCATACCATCTTCTTGACGGTGAGTTTGCCGCCCTGCACATTTCAGGCGGAACAACCGAGATTCTTAAAGTCACGGGTGGGGAAGCTGGATTTTTTGCAGAGCTTGTGGGAAGCACAGCAGATTTGAGCGCAGGTCAGCTTGTTGATAGAATTGGTGTCTTCCTTGGGCTCAATTTTCCGGCAGGACCTGAGCTTGAAAAGCTGGCGAATGAAAACGTTTTGCCCGTACCTAAAAAGAAAATTCCGATAAAAGATATGAAAATCAACTTATCGGGTATTGAGAACATAGCGAAAAAGCTGTATGAGGACACCGGAAATAAAGCTTTTGTTGCCGATTTTACGCTTTCAACCGTTGAATCTGCAATTTCGTCCTTGTGCGAGGGGTATATAGAAAAATTCGGTAATGCGCCGTTCCTTTTCGCAGGCGGCGTTATGTCAAACTCTATTATCAAAAACAAACTGAAAGGAAAATTTGACGCATATTTTGCAGAGCCAAAGCTTTCGGCAGACAATGCTGTTGGAATAGCAGAGCTTGCAAGAAGACTCTATGTGTCGGATAACAAATGATGGATTTGTCTTCTCTTCGTGAGAGAACAGCGCCTACTCTGATTACGGTAGCGGAGCTGAATAATTATATAAAAAACGTCTTTGATTCGAATAAAGCTCTCCTTTCCGTAACTGTAAAAGGGGAGATTTCAAACTTTACGAATCATAGGTCGGGGCATCTTTATTTTTCGCTTAAAGATGCGGAATCGCAAATTAAAGCCGTGATGTTTAAATCCTCGGCAATGAAGCTGAAATTTATGCCCGAGAGCGGAATGAAGGTAATAGCGCACGGCTCTGTCAGCGTTTATGCTCGCGATGGCTCTTATCAGCTTTATGTTAATTCGCTTCAACCCGATGGAATAGGGGATTTATATCTGGCTTACGAGCAGTTAAAAGAGAAGCTTGAGGCCGAGGGGCTTTTCTCCTACGAAAGGAAACTTAAAATTCCAAAATATCCCGAAAAAATCGGCGTTATCACCTCACCGACCGGTGCGGCGGTAAGAGATATTATTCACGTTTTAAAAAGGCGTTTTCCGCTTGCTAAAATTTATCTTTACCCCTCTCTTGTGCAGGGGGACGGAGCAGAAGAAAATCTTATAGAAGCTCTTGATTATTTTGAAAAATCACGCCTTGCCGACACTGTTATAATCGGAAGAGGCGGTGGCTCAATTGAGGATTTGTGGGCGTTTAACGGTGAAAAACTTGCAAGAAAAATCGCATCTATGACCGTGCCTGTGATTTCTGCAGTAGGACATGAAACCGATTTTACGATTTGCGATTTTGTTTCCGATATGAGAGCGCCGACACCTTCTGCGGCGGCAGAAATCGCAGTTCCGGATATGAATGAGCTTTTGTTGACTTTTGACGGACTCGAACAGCGAATGAAAAACGGAATTTTATCTCTCATAGAACGAAATATTGATAAAATCCAAAATTTTAAAAACTGCCTTGACGGAATATCCGAGGATTATTTTGAAGAAAAACGTCGCGAAATTTCCGACAGAAATTCAGAGCTTCGTCGGGCGATGAAAGCGCTTACCGATACGAAGGAAAGTGCCGCAAGGATATTGATAGAAAAGCTTAACGCGCTGAGTCCGCTTTCTGTAATTTCAAGAGGATATTCCTATGTTCAGCACGAGGGACGGGTGTTAAAAAGCAAAAATGCCGTTGGTGTTGGCGACAGAATCAGCGTAAGACTCTCCGACGGAATACTTTATGCAACGGTTGAAAGTAAAGAGGAACTGAAATGAAAAAGGATATAAAATTTGAAGAAGCGGTAGAACGCATTGACGAAATTGTGAAAGCACTTGAATCGGGGAAGGCAGATCTTGATACTGCTCTCTCTCTTTTTGAGGAGGGAATAGAAATGGTTAAATACAGTAACGAGTGCCTTGAAAAAGCAGAACAGCGCGTCAGAATTCTGACTGAAAACGAACAGGGAGAGATAAGCGACAGCGCGTTTGTTGGCGGCGATGAGACTTGACGTTTTGCTTTGTGAGCGTAAGCTTGCAAAAAGCCGCACGGAAGCAAAAAATCTGATAGAAAATGGCACGGTTTCCGTTTGCGGAAAACAAATTATCAAGCCCTCGTATAATGTTAATGAGGAAGCTGAAATAACTGTTGACCGTGTGGGCACAGAATACGTAAGCCGCGGCGGATATAAGCTGGAAGGTGCGCTTGATTATTTTAAAATTACCACCGAAAATCGCCTTGCTATCGATATTGGCGCGTCAAGCGGTGGCTTTACCGATTGCCTCTTGCAAAGAGGTGCAAAACACGTTATTGCCGTTGATTCAGGCACGATGCAGCTTGTGAATTCGTTGCGCCTTGATTCGCGCGTAACAGTTATGGAAAATACCAACGCGAGATATCTTTCTCCTTTGCAACTTGAATATACGCCGGACCTCGCGGTTATGGATGTTTCCTTTATCTCGGCAACCTATCTTTTTATGCCGCTTTATAACTGTCTTGCTGATGAGGCGGATTTTATATGTCTTATAAAGCCGCAATTTGAAGTCGGAAAATCGCACTTAGGCAAGGGTGGAATAGTCAAGAGCGAGTCGGCGCGCAAAATGGCTGTCGAAAAAGTGGTAAATTTCGCTATGAATATCGGTTTTATCTCAAAAGGGGTTACCGAGTCACCTATTTCGGGCGGTAGCGGTAATATTGAATACTTGGCTTATTTCAGAAAAGAAAAGGCGAAAACAAAAGATGAAAAACATACTCTTGATTCCCAACAAAAATAAAGATTTGAATTATGTAACCTCGGAAAAAGTAGCCGGGCTTCTTAAAAGTAACGGGGCCTGCGTTTATACCGAAAATTACATCAGTGAGCTCTCTGAGCTTACGAAAACCTATGATGCCTCGGTGAAACTCGAGCTCATTATTGTTATTGGCGGTGACGGCTCAATTCTTGATTCGTCAAGGTTGGCAATAGAAAATGCCGTGCCGATTCTTGGCGTTAATCTTGGTAAAGTTGGATATTTAAGTGAAATCGACGTTGAAAACCTGGATAGCTTGAATAAGCTTTTTTCGGGTGAATACGCCGTGGATGACAAAATGCTCCTCGAGGTGTCCTTTACAACAGACGGAAAAGTTGAAAAATCCGAGCGCCTTGCGCTGAACGACGTTATAATCGGGCATGATACCTTCCTCGGAATAGCCGATTTTCGCTTAAAAAAATCGGATAGCGAAACCGTTCGTTACCGTGCTGACGGAATTATTTTTTCGACTCCCGTCGGCTCAACAGCTTATTCGCTTTCGGCAGGCGGTCCGATTGTTGCGCATGATATTGATTCGATTCTTGTAACGCCTATCGCCCCGCATTCCTTCTTTAACAGATCGATAATTTTTAATTCAGACGAATGTCTTGAGGTTGTTAATAACGGAGCAACAGAGCTTAACGTAAGTATTGACGGCAGATTGTTTAAAACGCTTAATGAGGGCGATAAGTGCACCGTTAAAAAATCAGAGAAACGGCTTAAAGTGCTGACCTTTAATAAAAGCAATATGTTTTCAACCTTATTCAAAAAGATGAAGATTTTGGAGGATGTAAAATGAAGAGCCAAAGACAGGCCAAGATTCTTGAAATCATTGAAAAATATGAAGTCGGAACGCAAGAGGAGCTCATCAGACGTCTTAAAGACGATGGCTATGATGTAACGCAGACTACGGTTTCCCGTGACATTCGCCAGCTGAAGCTTGTCAAAGGGCTTACTTCGAGCGGTGAATACAGATATCTTTATCCTTCCGCAAGAAAGGAGCAAGCTCCACCGCCGGTTTTGAATTCCGCGCTTGCGGATTCCGTATTGAAGGTTGAGGCGGCGCAAAATATTCTGGTAGTTAAAACAAGTCCCGGAATGGCAAATGCCGTTGCCGTGTGTATTGACACCATAGAGCATCCGTATATTGTCGGAAGCGTTGCGGGTGATGACACCGTTCTTTTGATATTAAAGGATAATACAACCGCCATTGATATTGAGAAAAAGCTCAAAGAAGTATTCAAATTATAATTTGATTTTGGAGTAAAAAAATGCTGTTTTCCTTACATATTGAAAACATAGCCGTTGTTAAATCGGTTGACGTTGATTTTTCACGGGGATTTATGGCTTTAACCGGTGAAACCGGTGCCGGAAAATCTATAATACTCGACAGTATAAATCTTTTGCTCGGAAAAAAAGCAGAAAAAGAGCTTATCCGCCACGGTGAAGATAAAGCCATGGTGAGCGGACTTTTTGGCAAGCTTAATAAAAATGCGCTTAAATCTCTTCTGGATGCCGGAATTTCGGTTGAAGAAGATGGGGAAGTTCTCATTCAGCGTGTAATAGACAGGGACGGGCGCTCGCAGATAAAAATAAACGCTAGAAGCGTCAGCCTTGCGGTCTTAAAAAGCATTACGCACACGCTCGTTGCAATTCACGGGCAAAATGATACTTTTTCACTTACCGATGCGGAAAAACAGCTTGAACTGCTTGACCGATTTGCAGAAAATGCTGATAACGTGCTCGAATATCAAAAAGAGTTTGAAAAGCTCTCCGCGGTGCGCCGTCAAATCAAGGATATTTCCGAAAAAGAGGGCGAACGAGAGCGACTTATCGAAATATACAAATATCAGCTTGAAGATATTGACTCTGTTGGTATAAAACAGGGAGAAGAGGAAGGACTTTTAGATAAGAAAGCAAAGCTTAAA
>JAZORS010000218.1:0-10138 GCA_045656725.1 Eubacteriales bacterium
ATCACCGGTGCTGCACAGATGGACGGTGCTATCCTTGTTGTTGCAGGAACTGACGGTCCTATGGCTCAGACCAGAGAGCACATCCTTCTTGCTCGTCAGGTTGGCGTTCCCGCACTCGTTGTATTTATTAACAAGTGTGACGACGTTGATGACCCCGAACTTCTCGACCTCGTTGAAATGGAAATCAGAGACCTCCTTAGCGAGTACGATTTCCCCGGCGACGACATTCCCGTAGTTCGCGGTTCTGCTCGTAACGCTCTTATGGCTAACGACATCAACGATCCCGCATTCGATTGCATTAAGGCGCTCATGGATCAGGTTGACGCTTACGTTCCTACTCCTGAAAGAGACGCTGAAAAGCCCTTCCTTATGCCTGTTGAGGACGTATTCTCTATCTCCGGCCGTGGTACTGTTGCTACCGGTAGAGTTGAGCGTGGTGTTATCAAGCTTTCCGACACTGTTGAAATCGTTGGTCTTAGCGACGAGTCCAGACAGACTGTTGTAACCGGTATCGAAATGTTCCACAAGCTCATGGACGATGCTGAAGCAGGTGACAACGTTGGTCTTCTTCTCCGTGGTGTTCAGAAGAACGAGATCGAAAGAGGTCAGGTTCTTTGCAAGCCCGGCTCTGTTTCTCCTCACAAGAAGTTCGTAGGCCAGGTTTACGTTCTTACCAAAGACGAGGGTGGCCGTGCTACTCCTTTCTTCTCTAACTACAGACCTCAGTTCTATTTCAGAACTACCGACGTTACCGGTACTATCACTCTTCCCGCAGGCACTGAAATGTGCATGCCCGGCGATAACGCAGCT
Source organism: Eubacteriales bacterium (assembly GCA_045656725.1). GTDB lineage: Bacteria > Bacillota > Clostridia > Oscillospirales > CAG-272 > UBA1740. The sequence continues at coordinate 811 of JAZORS010000218.1, forward strand.
CTTACTGTTGAGCTTATCACTCCCATCGCTTGCGAAAAGGGTCTTAAGTTCGCTATCCGTGAGGGTGGCCGTACCGTTGGTTCCGGTCAGGTTGTTGAAATTCTCGAGTAATTTTTGCTCATAATATAAGCAATCTAAAACATAAATGCCCGATGTCTTGGCATCGGGCATTTAAAAAAATAATAAAATGTTCTTTGGGGATGGTGTAATTCCATACCGGCAGTAAAGTCTGCGAAACCGAATGCAAGGTTTGCTTTTGGTCCGACAAGGTGAAATTCCTTGACCGACGGTTAAAGTCCGGATGGGAAAAGAACGCGTGCATATGAAACCTGTAATATTATAAATATAGGGCTTTGTATGTATTAACAGTCCCCGCGAGAATCTCGTGGGGACTGATTTTTTTTGGAGGCATTATGAAAAGAAAAAGTAATATTCACTTGTTGGTAGGTATGGCGGTCTTTTCCGCCCTTGCGGTTGTTATTGCGCTGGTTTGTCAGGTAATACCGCCTGTTGCGGGATTTTTATCCCTTGATATAAAGGATGCTGTAATCGCTATGGCATCATTTATATACGGTCCTCTTTCTGCTCCCATTATTGCGTTTGTTGCCGCTTTTATAGAGGCAATAACGTTCAGTACGACGGGGTGGTACGGATTTATAATGAACTTCGCGTCATCTGCCGTGTTTTCACTCACCGCCGCGCTTATATATAAGAAGCTCAGAACCCTGAACGGTGCGCTTTTCGGCTTTTTCTCGGCGGTTATTCTTACCACGGGTGTCATGCTTATTCTTAACACCTTCGTAACGCCGCTTTATATGGAATATATAGGAGTTCCTATGACACGCGCCGACGTTATCGCAATGATACCGAAGATACTTATGCCATTCAATTTTTCAAAAGCGCTTCTTAACAGCGCGGTTGCTATGCTGCTTTATAAGCCGCTTTCCGTTGCAATGTCGCGCATTGGCTTTGGTGATAAAAAGATGGAATTCAGCTTCAACAGAAATTCCGTTATAATTTTAATTGCCGGCACGCTTGCCCTCGCGGTATCTGTAACTATTCTTTTGTTAATTTAATAAATAAAGCAAAAAACGCTTGCTCTTTGTGACACGCAAAATGTGTGCCATTGATTGCAAGCGTTTTTTTGTTTTGCTTTTCTCGCTTTTATTAAAACATCAGTAAAAACGAGCAAAACAGTGTAAGTATTATTAAAAATGCAAAGTTAAAGGCCGAAAATTTGAGGATATAGCTGCCGACCTTTTTTGGTTCTTCCGTTATATATTCTTTGAACGTTATAAGACTTGCAAGGGAAGCAATAAGCGTGCCTGCGCCTCCTATATTAACTCCGAGAAGCAGAGCTTTATAGTTTTCTGTGAACTGGGAAAGCAGTATGGCGCTTGGAACGTTACTTATAAATTGGCAGGATATGACGCTTACAAGAAGCGTGTTCTTTTCAAGCAAAGTGCCGATAAAGATTTTTACCGCTTCGATTCTTGCAAGATTTCCGGAAAAAATAAAGAAGAAAACGAATGTTAAAAGAAGGCCGTAGTCAACGTTTAGAAGAGCGCGTCTATCCATAATAAGAAGCGCCGGGACAATAACGGCAGGGCCTATCCAGTAGGGAATTGCTCTGAAAACTATAACTATGGAAAGCGCAAATAGCAAAAGATAAATGGCTACTCGCCCCTTGGGAGTATTGTAGCTTACCGCTTCAAGCTCCAAGGGCTCGGGCTTGACAAAAACTATACAGGAGAGCGTTATAAGAATTATAGACAGAAGGAACGGCAAAAACATTATTCCCATAAATTCAAGGTCGGGAATGTTGAATTTTGAGTAAAGATAAAGATTTTGCGGATTTCCGAACGGTGTCAGCATACCGCCGAGATTTGCGGCGATATTCTGAATGATAAAGGTAAAGGCGAGATATTTTTTCTTTTTCGTCGTGTGAAGAACGTAATAACCGAGGGGCAAAAACGTTAAAAGCGCCATATCGTTTGCGATAAGCATCGAGCCGATAAAGGTGATATAAACCAAGCCGAGAATTGCCATTCTTGCGTTTTTAAAGCGCTTGACGATTTTTTGAGCGAGTGTGTAAAAGAAACGCACGCCTCTCAAAGCGCAAACGACGGCAAGAACACAGAAAAGGCACGTCAGGGTTTTGAAGTCAAAATAATCTATGTAAGCTTTATCCGGCGGCACGAAAAATGCGGTAACGATTGCGGCAAACAATGCGATAAAGGTTACGACGTTGTTTTTTATGATGCCCTTAATATAAAATAGAGTCTTTTTCATTTGAGTATACCGTTTGAGTGAGTTGTTTATGTTTGTTGTTCCGTTTGATTATTCTTCAGTTAAATCCTTTATAATATCGGCAACCTGCTTTGCGCAAGCGTCAATACCGAGAGGGCTTAAATGAATCAGGTCGTCACAAATGTAAGCGTCAATATTTTCACTTACGAGCGAATGAAGATCGTTTATGATAACGCCCATTTTTTCAAGCTCGGGAACAACAGCTTCATTGTAAGCCGAAATATCACTGTTTGATTGGTCTTTTTTGTTAGGATTTACGGGTGTTGTGGTTGCAAATACAAGCTTTTTCGTATAAGTGAGGAGCACCATCGCGATTTTCTTCATAGTGTCAACGTATTCTGCCACGGAAGAAAAGCATTCGCCGTCAAAGAGGCGACAGGTGTCCCAAAGTCCGTTGTTCCAATGAATTATATCAGCGCCCCGAATATTGTTTTTCCAGTCGTAAATACAGCGCAGAGTGTATTTTGAAAACTTGCAGTTTTCGCTTGGCTGCCAAACGTCAAAGTCATCTCCGAGAAGCTCGGGAACCTTCGTTCCATAGCCGATAAGGCGTATTGAATCTCCCAGTAAAACTACCTTTTTCATATTTTCCTTTCTGACATATCAGAAGTCCCCGGCGGTGAGCTTAATAAGAAGCTCCGAATCGTCCGGCTGAACCTTTGCCTCGTGGGCAGAGCGGTTTCTTGAAATCTCACCGCACTTATCACATTTGTGAACAATAATATAGCCCCGCTTGGCGTCGGGTATTGCTTTTATCGGGCGCAGAATTCCATGGCATTCGTTTAATCTGTCACCGGGGTTTACGTCAACGTGCAACGAGCATAAGCAAAATGGGCAATGGTTGCGGGAGGTATAGCCGAGAGGTAAAACCTCTTTACCGCAGGCAAGGCAGGTAAATCCGGAATCGTTTTTTGAAAATCTTTTAGTTTCCATAATACCCGTCACTTTCCTACGCAGAATTTTGAAAAAATATCGTGAAGTATCTCTTCCGTTATTTTATGTCCGTCAAGCTCGGAAAGTTCTCCGAGGGCGCGCTCCGTGTCGCAGGAAACGGCATCCTGATAAAATCCGGAGTCAAGTGAAGAAAGGGCGCCATCGATACATTCAAGCGCGCGTATTACGGCGGCATTTTGCCTTGCGTTTGAAATTATCGCCATCTCGCCTACGGCAATTTTTTCGTCGATGAAAAGGGAATCTATAAGCTCTGCAAGCTTAACTCGCGCGCCAAGCGGATCGCTTTTTGCCGAGATTGAAATGACCGCGGAAAAGCTCTCTTCGTATTCTTTAAGAGAGAAGCGCTGTGCCTTGTCGTTTTTATTGATCAGCGCGATTTTTACCGCGCCCGTGGAATCAAGCTCGCGTATAAGAGAAACGTCCTCCTCCGATATTTCTGATGAGCCGTCAAAAACAGCTAGCACGAGCGAGCTTTCGCGAAGCGTCATTCTCGTGCGCTCAATTCCGATTCTCTCAATTTCGTCGAAATTTTCGTTTCTGACGCCTGCTGTGTCGGAGAGCGAGAGCATGGCCTTTCCTATTGCGACCTCCGAGGTAAGAACATCTCTTGTAGTTCCCGCAATATCAGTAACTATCGCGGCATCGCGTCCGAGTATAAGATTGTAAACGGAGCTTTTGCCTGCATTGGGTCTGCCGCATATAACCGTCTTTATACCCTCCGATATTGCGCTTCCAGTCTTGTAGCTTTCGGCAAGCTTCAAAAGCTCGTCCTTCGTTGCAAGAAGCCGCGCCTTTAATTCCTCGTCTGTGAAATCTCCGAGGTCCTCATCGGGATAATCAATTCTTGCATACATGGATGCAAGAGTGTCAACGAGCGATGCCTTGATATCAGCTATCTTGTCGGATAAAAGCGCTCTTGAGGAGGATGTGTTAAGGCGAATCTGCGTATAGCTTTTTGCTTCAAGAAGATTTCCTATCGCTTCCGCATCGGTAAGAGAAAGCTTGCCGTTAATAAGGGCGCGGCGTGTGAATTCTCCGCGCTCGGCTGGGGTAGCACCTGCCGCAAAAAGCGCTTCAAGCACGGTTTTCGTAACAAGCGCGCCTCCGTGACAGCTGATTTCAACAACGTCCTCTCCGGTGAACGAGGCAGGGCCTTTAAAATAGGTGAAAAGTCCGTCGTCAATTTCCTCGCCGCGATAAATGACTCTGCCAAAATATTGCACCCTTGGAGTTATATCGGCTGAGCTTTTGTTTCCTTTCGGGAAAAATACGCGCAAGGCAATATCAAGCGCGCCCTCTCCCGATATGCGTATAATCGCAACCCCACCCTTGCCGGGTGGGGTTGAAACTGCCGCTATGACAGTATTTTTCATAATTTACTTATTATCTCCGTCGTCAACAAAATCATCGTTCATATCGGGAATGGTGGGAGCTATAACGATGCTCTCATCCTCATTTCCGATGCTGTCGGTAAGAGTTTCGTCAGGGGCTATAAATTCATTTTCTTCTTCGCGGAAATCGTCAGCAAGCGGGGGCTGCTTTTTTTCAGCTTCAAAGATGCCCTGCGGTTTTTTGTCGTTAAGGTAAATAACTATTTTTCTGTTGTTGTCCGAGCCGATAGAGTTTGTGGAAACTCCCTCGATAGACTGAACCTCGGAGTGAATTATTCTTCTTTCGTAAGCGCTCATAGGTTCGAGCATAACGCTTCTCTTGTTGCGAAGCGCCTTCCCGGCCATTCTGCGGGCAAGAGCGCGGAGGGTTTCTTCTCTCTTTGCGCGGTAGCCCGCAATGTCGATGGTTACGCGGCTCTTGTCGCGCTCACCGTTGATGTTCTTTCTTGCGGAAGCAAGATTAGCAAGATACTGAAGGGCATCAAGCGTATCTCCGTGGTGTCCGATGAGGGTGGAAGCGTCCTCACCTGCAATAACGATTCTTCTCGTTCCGTCCTCGCAGGAATAAAGCTCAACCTCGGCATTAAGACCGATGTCGCGCACAAGCGTTTTAACGAATTCAAAGGACATATCCTCGCCCTCTTTAACCTCGCGCTTTTCAAATTTAAGCTCGCATTCGGGTATGGCAACGCTCTTGGGAGCTTCGCTTTTCACCTCGGGCTTTTCCTCTTTGGGCGCTGAATTCTTTTTGTTGTGGTTATGCTGGGGGCGGTTACCCTCGTGGCGGTTTTTCTTAGGGCGGTCGTGGCGTTTTCCGGAATCCTTCTGGTCGGGAAGCTCAATATAAGCTCTGACCTGAGCAAGCTTAACGCCTATAATGCCGAAAATTCCTTTGCTTCCGGCGTGTATAATTTCAAAGTTAACGTCATCAAGCGGACCTGCGCCAAGCGCAGCTCTGGCATTTTCCTTTGCCTCAACGACGTCCTTTCCTTTTGCAATTACTTCTTTTATCATTTTAGTGCCTCGTTTCTTGTATTAGTCCTTGATTTCGGGGAGATCCGACGTGTTCTTCGGCGAATTTTTGCTCTTGTTCGTCTTAACCGTGGGAAGCTCCTCATAATCGTCCTCGTCAATGTAGTGGAGCGATTTGTATTTAGGCTGCAATTTAAGCGCTTCCTTTTGCTGTTTTTCTGCCTGGCGCTGTGCCTTTCTCATTTCCTTTATCTCTTCGGGAGTATATTTGGGCATAGGCATTGCCTTTGCTATAATGAGCGTCTGGATTATTGCAAGTATGGACTGAATTATCCAGTAAAGGCCGAGCATCGCGGAAAACGTGAATGCCATCCAAAGAGTCATAAGAGGGAACACGAGGTCCATAATTCTCATAGACATCTGCGTTTGAGCATCGGGCTGTGCAACGGCTGCCTGGGGGTTTCCGTTAACCTTTCTCGTTACCCACATCGTAAACCACTGGAATGCTGCGGCAAGAACGGGAATTATAACGAGAAGTGAAAAATTGACAAGACTGGGCTTTTCTCCAAGGTTCATTCCAAGGAAATTAAGGTTGGGAATGGCAGCGTAAAGCTCCGAGGTCAGACCTGCTTCTTCAAGCGGGCCAAGTCCATATTCATAATTCTTAATAGCAGAGATAAGGTCGATCTGGTCAATGTTTTTGATAGCAACGTCACCGGCTGTGGGGTTGATAACCTTGTAAATGCTTACGATGACGTCGTCAGAGAATTTTGCAAGATAAGAGAGGGGTTTTCTTATAACGTTGTAAAGAACTATAATAAGGGGCAACTGGATAAGCATGGGAAGACAGCCCGAAAGAGCGCTGTAACCCTCTTTTTGTTGCAACTCCATTATTTCCTGCTGTTGCTTCTGCATTGAAACGCGGTCTGTTCTACCTCTGTATTTTGCGCGGATAAGCTCTATTTTCGGCTGAAGCTTAGCCATTGCGATCTGGTTTTTCTGCTGCTTTATGGCAAAGGGCAGAAAGAGGATTTTAAAAATAAGAGCATATAACAGAAGCGCTATAACGTAGCTTCCGCTCCATCCGCTGAACCAAGCCAACATAGAGCCGAGCGCGTTGTAAAGCCAATTAAACATTTTATGTTTCCTTTTCTGTTTCGGTTGAGTCGGTAATGTGATTTGTTCCCCCGTTTTTGCTTTCGGCATCTGACCTTCTCGATCTCCGTTCGGGAACGGGATCGTAGCCGCCCTTCGAAAAGGGGTTGCACCGTAAAATTCGCCATACGGTGAGGGCCAGTCCTATAAAAAAGCCGCGTTTTTGAAATGCCTCAATGGCATAGGCGGAGCAGGTTGGCGTAAACCTGCAGCAGGACGGTTTAATAGGGGAAATCGTTTTCTGGTAAAGGCGTACTAGCCATATCATAACGTATTTCATAAATTTTCATACATACCGAGCTTTGTTAATGCGAAATTAAGCTGTCGCTTAACCTCACTGCTTTTAAGTTCGGTCATTGCGGAGCGCGCGGCTATAACGATGATGAATCCGACCTTGACGGTTTTCTCTTTCATAAGGGCGGAAAGCGCTTCTCGCATGACACGGCGGCATCTTGATCTGACAACTGCGCCGCCAAGCTTTGTTGAAGTTGTCAAACCTATTCGGTTGGTCACCCGTTTTTCGGGATGCGCGTTTGCAAGCTTTTTTGCCTGATAATCGGGAAGAACGTAAAGTGCAAGAGCCGATGTCACCGCTCTTTTTCCCTTTGAGTACGCTTTCATAAACAGATGATTTTCACATAATGCGTTAAATTTCATGTTAATCTCCGTTCCGTCGCCTATGGCGGCCGCACAAATGATAAAAGAATTTTCGGGAATGCTCGCGTCGATTCGGAATAAGGGCCCAAATCGCGAAAATTCCATGCGTGAACAGTCTTGCTCAACTTAGATTAATGTCATTTCACGCTAAAATCACCGCTCAAACAAAAACCCCGATAAAGGCGCAGTGGCGTTTATCGGAGGTTTGTATGTCACACTGCGTGACCTAATCAATAGGTGAGTCTAGCTCTACCTTTGGCGCGTCTTCTTTTGAGAACTTTTCTGCCGTTAGCCGTAGCCATTCTTTTTCTGAAACCGTGTTCCTTTTTTCTCTGTCTTTTCTTAGGCTGATATGTTCTTTTCATGTGTTGCACCTCCTTTTTGGATATTGACATCAAACATTACCCGTTTGATTCGGGTAACGTAAAAATTGCGTACTCATATGAACGCATCATTTATTATACCCGATAAAATCCGTTTTGTCAATACTATTTCTAAATATTTTATAATTTATGCGTGCGTTTATTCTTCTTTATATTGACTTTAAGTCCGTAATCTGTTAAAATATATTATATCTGTGTGTTGTTAATTTTCGAGAACTCAAAAATTAACCGTGTTGCCCGTCGGCACCGCACCGAAAATTGAGAATTTTCGCACATTGCTTGAAATACAGCCGTTATTACACAGAACTTCGTATATTGCTTTGGATAACAGTTTTAACATAGCAGGGAGGATGGATATGAAAATGATAGATGACGTAAAAGAGATTCTCGTCAGCCCCGAGGAAATCGATAAAATAACAACTCGTCTTGCGAAAGAGATTGACAGAGATTATAAGGACAGTAAGCATCTGCTTCTAGTTTGCATACTTAAGGGCTCGATAGTATTTATGGGCGACCTTATGAAGAAAATAACCCTTCCCGTAGAGATAGACTGTATGAAGGTTTCCTCCTACGGCGCGGGAACGACCACGAAGGGCTCCGTAAATATTTACCTCGACCTTACAAGGCCCGACCTTCCCGAGTGCGACATACTTATAATAGAGGATATAATTGACAGCGGAATAACGCTTTCCTATCTTACCAAATATCTTCTCGGCAAGGGTGCGAAGAGTGTTAAAACCTGCACGCTTCTTGACAAGCCGTCAAGACGTAAGGTTGATTTCGTGCCCGATTACTCCGGACTTGAAATACCCGACGAGTTCGTCGTTGGCTACGGGCTTGATTTTGCTGAAAAATACCGTTCGCTTCCCTTTGTGGGAATACTCAAACCGGAGGTTTACGAATAAATGCCAAGCGTTGCCCTGTATACTCTTGGCTGTAAGGTAGCGCAATATGAAACAGAGGCGCTTGCGGAGGAGTTCGTAAAAGAGGGCTTTGAGCTTCGCTCCTTTGACGAGTCGGCGGACGCTTATCTGATAAACACCTGCACCGTAACGGCTGAAAGTGACAGAAAATCAAGGCAGGTTATCAGGCGCGCGAAAAAGCGCAATCCGGAGGCGATAGTAGCAGTTGTCGGCTGTTACAGTCAGCTTTCCCCCTTTGATATACAAAAGCTCGGTGTTGAGGTCGTTCTCGGAACGGAGGACAAGCTTCTTGCCGTAAAGCTGGTAAAGGAGCGCATAGAAAATCGGAATCTGGGCGGCTTTTGCCGCATCTGTGACCTTTCCTCTGCCAAGTTCGAGCGTATGTCGATAAAAAGCGCTCCGAGAACGAGGGCGTACGTAAAAATAGAGGATGGCTGTGAATCCAAATGCACCTATTGCGCGATAAGGCTTGCAAGAGGCAGAGTTCGCAGTAAGCCGCGCGAGGACGTTATAAAAGAGGTTTCGGAGCTTTATAAAAACGGTGTTCGCGAGATAGTTCTCACCGGCATTGAAACCGGTGCTT
>JAZORS010000219.1:0-5944 GCA_045656725.1 Eubacteriales bacterium
AACTCGCCGTAGCAGTTATCTACCATAATTACAGTGTCGGGGCTACATTCCTTTATAAGCTTTACCGCTTTTTCTATTTTATCAATGGTTAAGCTCTTTCTTCTTGAATAACCGCGGCTTCTCTGTATGGCGGCAACCTTAACGAAGCTCTTTTCAAGACGCATTTTTATGGCATCAAGGTCAAAATCATCGTTAACAAGGTCGATTTCCTCATATTTAACACCGCACTTAATAAGAGAGTTTCTGCTGTCGCCTGCCGTTCCGATAACGCTTCTTAGAGTATCGTAGGGCTCACCTGAGACGTAAAGAAGAACGTCCCCGTGTTTAAGAAGTCCTCCGAGTGTTACAGCAAGTGCGTGAGTGCCCGACATAAGCTGCGGGCGCACGAGAGCATCCTCCGTGCCAAAAACCCTGGCGTAAATTTCTTCAAGCTTATCTCTTCCCGGGTCCGTGTAGCCGTAGCCCGTTATTTCGAGAAAATCAGAGCTTGAAACCTTTGTTTCCTGAAAGGCGCGGAGCACCTTTGCCGAACAAAGAAGGGCATTTTCTTCTATTTTTTTAAAAACCTCGGCGCAGTCAGTTTCCGCGCGTTCGGCAAGCTTTGCAACGGAATCGCTAATATCGTAACCGTAATACATCGTTTTCTTCCTTATATATTATATGTTTTCTAAAAGAGTGTCAAATTCGGAAAGTCGCCGCACTTCAAAGGAAGGGCGAATTTCAGATTCGTTTTTGCGTCTTTCGGGATTGTATAGGCAGGTTTTAATTCCTGCGCAAATACCGCCTTTGATATCCGAGGAAAGACTGTCGCCAAGGATTATCGCCTGTTCTTTTCTGAATCCTTTGATGGATTTGAAAGCCGATTCAAAGAAAAGCGGCGAGGGTTTTTCGTAACCAAGCTCCTCGGAAATGAAAATGTCTTCAAAGTATTTTCCTATACCAGAGCCGAGAATTCTTTTTCTCTGAACTCGCGCAATTCCGTTTGAAGCAACAAAAAGGCGATATCTTCCGTAAAGGGAAGAAAGAAGCTCCCCGGCTCCCGGAACCGTAAAATAAGACTCGGCAAGGGAATTTTCATATATGATTCGCATATCGTGAAAGGATTCCGAGCTTCCAAGCTCGCGCAAAAGAACCCTGAATCTTTCGGTAAGCAGGTGCTCTCTCGTAAGCTCACCCCGTTCAAGCTTTTTCCAAAGAGAAGCATTTATTTCACTGTAGCGACTTACGGTTTTTTCGCTTGGCTCAATACCGAATTCCCGAAGCGTTTTCGATATGCTTTCCCGCTCTGCGCGGCGAAAGTCAAGAAGCGTGTCATCCAAGTCGAGAAATACGAACTGTATCATAATTTATCTCCTCAAAAGATTACGTATTATTTTACCATAAAAAAGAATTGAAATCAAGTGTCTTTCGCGCTTGTTTTCTTAAATTCGGAACAAAATCAAAAACAGAGGCACTGTTTTAACAATACCTCTGTTCTCGTCAGGTTCCTCTGAAATTCAAAAGAACCCTTTATGTGTTTTTAAAATGCTATTTTTTATGCTGCCGGTGCGGGTTCTATATATCCCCAAACAATCGGGCAGAGGTCGCAGTTCCAGTAAGTGTTCCAGCCGGTAGGAATTACGCCGCTGAACGCTTCGGTGAATCTTATTTCACTTGTGCAATCACGGAATGCATATGCGCCTATCTCTTCAATGCTGAGCGCGAGGTGAGCAAATTTCATACCGGAGCATCCGGAGAATGCGTACGCGCCAATAGATCGAAGCGCTGCGGGAGCAACAAAGCTTTCAAGCGATGCGGCATTGCGGAATGCAGAGTTTCCGACAGATTCAAGAAGAGAATTTTCTGCAAAACTAATCGTTTTAAGCGCTTTTGCATTGTAGAACGCGTAATCGCCGATAGTAATAACGCTTGCAGGAACAGCAAAGCTTTCAAGAGATACGCAATCGTAGAATACGTAAGCCGGAATATAGTTAATGGCGGTTCCATCTGCGAACGTTACAGTTTTGAGGGATTCTGCGCTGAAAAATGCAAATTCGCCGATGTAGCTGATACTTGCAGGAACGGTAAAGCTTACAAGCTTATCACAGTCGCTAAATGCATAAGTTCCGATGGAGGAAAGCACGGTCGCTTCTTCAATGTTGAAGCTTGCAAGACCGAGACAGTTATTGAATGCGTAATCGCCAATAAGCGAAACGCCTGCGGGAAGTGTGAAGCTTGTGAGTGAGATGCAGCTGTCAAATGCATAGCCCTGAATAGAGCTGAGCTGGCTTGCCGCGCCGAAGTTTACGGACGTGAGTGACAGACATTCCTTGAATGCTTTGTTGGATATCGTAGTGACTCCGTCGGGGATAATTACAGTGATAAGAGTAGAGCATCCTTCAAATGCGCTCTGGTCAATTACTGCAAGTTTGCTTTCCTCGCCAAAACTTATGGAAGCAAGAGAAGCACAGTTAAAGAAGGTTTCGTCCTGAATTCTCGTTACGCTTGCAGGAATTGCAACCGTGCTGAGTGCTTTGCAATTTTTAAATGCGCCGCTGCCAAGATGGCTGAGCGCGTTATCTTCGCTGAAATTAACGCTGACAAGTGAAGTACATCCCTCGAAAGCACAGGAACCGATAGAGAGGACGTCGTTGCCAACATCAAAGGACGCGAGAGAAACGCAACCCTTGAATGCGCCGGATTCGATCGTTTCAAGCTTTGAATCGGGAGTTGCGGTAACCGTTACCAAAGAAACGCATCCTTCAAATGCACCCGAGGCAATTTTTACAAGATTGTCGTTTACAGTCACGTTCTCAAGCTTGGTTGCAAAAGCAAACGCAGATTCTGAAAGAACAGTTACGGAGGCGGGCAGTGTGAATGATTTAAGAGAAGTACAGGAGCTGAACGCGCCGCCCTTAATGATGGCAAGTGCGCTATTTTCTCCGAGATTGAAAGCTTCAAGTGAGCTTGCTCCGAAGAATGCTGCCTCACCGATTTCAAGAAGTGTGTCGGATGCGGTGAATTCGGAAAGTGATATGCATCCGCGGAAAGCTTCATCGCCGACCGCTGAAAGCTTACTGTTCTCACCGAAAATTATGCTTTCAAGCTTCTTACATCCCATAAATGCTTTGTCGCCTATTATTGTGATTGAGTCGCAAAGTGCAACAGTCTTTACGGAAGAAGATACGAATGCTTCAGTGTGGAGTACGGTTGCTCCGGTAACTTCAACGTAGGAAAGCGAAGCGGGAATTACACCAAATATAAATTTGAGAGTTCCGTTTTCCGCACTCGTTAGGTTTTTGCCAATGAAAGGAGCGGAAAGGAATTCAATTGAGCTACATCCCTTGAAAGCTTCTTCGTTAACAGTTGTAATGCCTTTGCCGAGAGTAACAGATTTGATTTTGCTGCAATTTTTAAATGCATCTGCTGCGATCACACCGTTTGCTATCTCAACGGAAGAAAGAGTTTCGGGAACAGTGCCGCCGAAGAGTGAAGCAAAAGAGCCGGGAAGGGAATGGATCTTCAAAGATTTAAGAGCAGTACAGCTTGCGAATTCGCCTTCGGGGATTGCGCCGCCGCCGGAAATTATAATACTTTCAATTTTCTTGGGAATATAGCTTTCTCCGCCGAAATACGATGCAAAGCCGGATGCAGAGTCTGCTGCAGGAAGCTGAACGCTTACGAGGTTATAGCATCCGTAGAAAGCCCATGGCTTAACGGTAGCTCTTTCAGGAATGAGTATCTCGGTGAGTTCCGAGCAGTTCGAGAATGCAGAAACGCCTATCTCGGAAAGTACGCTATCTTTTGCGAAGCTTATGTTTTTAATGTTGTTGGAGTCAGAGAATGCTTCATCGCCGATTTCTACAACCGCCTTGGGAATGAAGAATTCAACGAGAGAATCACAGTTATAGAACGCAAACGCACCGATTGTGGAAAGCTTGCTGTTTTCGCCAAGAGTTACGTTTGCGAGTGCACTTGCGGAATAGAATGCGTAATTGCCGATAGCCGTAGTGTTATCGGGAATAGCAACAGCCGTAAGGGCTTTGCAGTTTCTGAACGCCTCGTTTCCAATGACTGAAAGCTCCGAGTCGGCTTCGAAAGTCACAGTTTCAAGAGCTGTTGCCGAGTGGAACGCCTTATCCGAAATAACAACAATAGACTTGGGGAGAACAATGGATTTAAGAGCAGTAGCGCTTGCAAATGCCTCAGCTCCTATGTAAGAGAGCTCACTGTTTTCCGCAAATTCAACAGTTGTAAGAGAAGCAAATGAGTAGAATGCTTTGTTACCTATTGAGGTAAGCGTTGCGGGGAAATAGAGTGTCTCAATGAAATCGCAGTTTTCAAAAGCGGAGTTTCCGATAACCGAAATACTCTTGCCAAAGATTATGGTTTTGAGTGAGTTGTTGTCAATGAACGCATTTTCACCGATTTCGGTTACGTTATTTCCAAACTCTGCCGCGGTGAGTGCATCACAGTCTGCAAAAGAAAGTTTTCCAAACGATTGAAGCATACCGTCGAGTCTTGTGTTAAAGGAAACAAGGGTGTCGCAGTTGTAGAATGCTTCATTACCTATAACGGATATCGTGTAAGGAAGATAAATGGAAGTAACAACAGCGTTATTTTTGAATGCTGCGTTGCCGATTGCAAGAACCGGTTTGCCGTTATGGAAGTCGGGAATATATACTGTACCTTCTTCACCGGTATAACCGCTCACCTCGTAATACTGACCGAGGTCATTATATGTAAGGCCTTCGGTGGGAGAAACAAATTTTGCGTAAAGATTTAAGTTTTCGCAGCAGTTGATATATTTAACTTCGTTAGTAAGCGCCTTATCGGTGAACCAACCTACGAATACTCCCGCCTGGCTGTAAACACTACCGGGATAAAGGGGAAGATCGTTAACGGTGTATGTAAGAGTAAGCCCGGATTGAGAATAAGCATTCGCGCCTTCTGCGTGGTAGGTTATCGTGTAGGTCGCAAGCTCCCAAACCGCAGTGAAGCTGCGTGCTCCTGTCGAAGCCGCGGGAATTTCAAGAGTCATAACGGGCTCTTCAATGCCCTCATAGAGCCAGCCTTTGAATATGTATCCTGCGCGAGAGGGTTCTTTAATCGTTACAATTCCGCTTGCAACGTTGTAGCTCGCGGGGTTTTCGGGGTTGTTGACACCGTTTGCTATATCGTAGCTAATGGGGTATTCGATAGCCTGCCAGTTAGCAACGAGGTGCCGCGCACCGGTTGTTCCGATTGAAATTACGAGATCCTTGACGGGAGTAGCCTGACCTTCGTAGGTCCAACCTAAAAATTCATAGTAATCGCGAGTGGGATTTGCAATTAAGAAGTCGGGGCTTGTTACGGTATAAGTCTCAGGATATTCAGCTCCTGTGATTCCGCTTGCAAGATCGTAAGTGAGTCCGTAATTGATGATCTGCCAGTTAGCAACGAGATTGTATGCTCCGGTTGAGCCGGCGGAAATAACGAGATCCTTAACGGGCTCTGTCTGTCCCTCAAAGGTCCAACCTATGAAATCATAGCCGTGCCTTGTCGGATTTTCGATATTAAGCGCTTCGCTTTCAACCGTATAAGAATTCGGGTTGTTCTCGACGTTTGTTCCGCCTAACGTTTCATAAACGATAGGATAAGTAACCACGCTCCACTTTGCAGTAAGCGTTAAATCGCTCGCAACGGTGTAATTTTCAAAATCGAATGCCTCACCGTCAAGGAACCAACCGACGAAAGTATAACCTGGCTTTGCGGGAGCCGTTGGAACGGCAACCTTGTCGCCGTTGTAAAGTTCCAATGAATTAACGGGACTGCCGCCCTTTGAATCAAAGGTTACGGTTGCTGCGCTTGCTTCAACGGAGGATACCCATTTTGCAATAAGCGTTATGTCTGAGTTAACGGTATCGGTGGCAAAATTCCATACCACACTTCAAGTCGGAGGCCAAGCGGTCTTAGGAGACAACCA
>JAZORS010000220.1:0-3295 GCA_045656725.1 Eubacteriales bacterium
ACCCAGCACGGCGGTATCTCGGTATTCACCGGAGTCGGCGAGCGTACCCGTGAGGGTAACGACCTCTACAACGAGATGCAGGAGTCGGGAGTTATCTCGAAGACCGCCCTCGTTTACGGTCAGATGAACGAGCCCCCCGGAGCAAGAATGAGAGTTGCTCTTTCAGGACTTACAATGGCGGAATACTTCCGTGACAAAGAAGGACAGGACGTTCTTCTTTTCATAGACAACATATTCAGATTTACCCAGGCAGGCTCTGAGGTTTCGGCTCTTCTTGGCCGTATGCCCTCCGCGGTTGGTTACCAGCCCACGCTTGCAACGGAAATGGGTGCGCTTCAGGAGAGAATTACCTCAACCAAGCGTGGCTCTATCACCTCCGTTCAGGCAGTTTACGTCCCTGCGGACGACCTTACCGACCCTGCGCCCGCAACCACCTTTGCTCACCTTGACGCAACCACCGTTCTTTCAAGAAGCATAGCTTCCCTCGGTATTTACCCTGCGGTTGACCCCCTCGATTCCACCTCACGCATTCTTTCCCCCGACGTTGTGGGAATTGAGCATTACGAGGTTGCAAGAGAGGTTCAGAGCGTTCTTCAGAGATACAAGGAGCTTCAGGACATTATCGCCATTATGGGTATGGATGAGCTTTCCGAGGAAGACAAGCTTCTCGTTAACCGAGCAAGAAAAATCCAGCGTTTTCTCTCCCAGCCGTTCTCTGTTGCAGAGCAGTACACGGGTATGGAGGGAAGATACGTTCCTATTAAAGAAACCATACGTGGATTCAGAGAAATCCTTGACGGTAAGCACGACTCGCTTCCCGAATCCGCATTCCTTTTCGTCGGCACGATAGACGAGGCTGTTGAAAAGGCAAAAAAGCTTAAAGCATAAGGAGCTTTTTTAATATGGGATTTAATTTACAAATCGTTACCCCCGACGGTCAGAAATTCGACGGAGAGGTTGATAGCATACTTGCAAGAACAGACAGCGGCGACGTTGAGATTCTCAGGGGCCATGCGGATTATTTTGCCGCTATGGGAACGGGCAGAATTCGCCTGAAAATCGGCGCTGACGACAAGCTTGCCTCATCATCCGGCGGTTTCATTTCTGTTACACGGGGTGAGGTTAAGCTCGTCGTTACCACCTTTGAGTTTGCAGAGGACATCGACCTTGACAGAGCAGTTATTGCAAAGGAACGTGCAGAGGCGGCCCTTTCGTCAAACAAGGACGACGGCGTGATTTTAATGGCGAAAGCCAAGCTCGCAAGAGCGATAAACAGAATTAACGTTGCAAAAGCAATAAGATAAAAAAAGAAAAAAAC
This sequence comes from Eubacteriales bacterium, assembly GCA_045656725.1. Classification (GTDB taxonomy): domain Bacteria; phylum Bacillota; class Clostridia; order Oscillospirales; family CAG-272; genus UBA1740. The sequence goes on from JAZORS010000220.1 coordinate 1,319, forward strand.
ACGAACTCTTTGGTTTTCGTGTTTTTTCTTAAAGAAAGGCAAGATTTATGAAAACTTACGAAAGATTTTTGAAATACGCCAAAATTCCCACCATGTCAAACGAGGAAAGCGAAAGCTGCCCGAGCACTAAAAAACAGCTCGTTCTTGCGAATCTTCTCTGTGATGAGCTTCTTTCCCTCGGTCTTTCCGAGGTTAAGGTTGACGAGTTCGGCTACGTTTACGCTACGCTTCCCGCAAATAAGGAGGGGGAGTCCGCTATCGGCTTTATCGCCCACATGGATACGTCTTCCGATGCCTCGGACGAAAATATCAAGCCCCAGCTCGTCAAATATCTCGGCGGTGATATTCTTCTCAACGCCGAAAAGGAAATTTACTTAAAGTGCGAGGATTACCCCTACCTTGCCGACTATGAGGGACACACGCTTATCACCTCGGACGGCACGACGCTTCTCGGAGCTGACGACAAGGCGGGAATAGCCGAAATTATGACCATGCTTGAAAAGCTTATTGAGTCGGGTGCGCCTCACGGCAAAATCTGTATAGGCTTTACGCCCGACGAAGAAATAGGCAGAGGAGCTGACAGATTTGACGTTAAGGGCTTCGGCGCTGATTACGCTTACACGGTTGACGGCGGCGCTATCGGAGAGCTTGAATATGAAAACTTCAATGCGGCAACGGCAAAGGTAACTGTAAACGGCGTGTCCATTCACCCGGGAAGCGCCAAGGATAAAATGAAAAACGCATCGTGTATAGCATTTGAATTCAATTCACTTCTTCCAAAGGACGAAGTTCCCGAAAAAACCTCGGGCTACGAGGGCTTCCACCACCTTATAGGAATGTCGGGAAGATGCGAGGAAGCAATCCTCACCTACATTATCCGTGACCACGATATGAAAAAGTTTAACGATAAAAAGGAAGGCTTCAGAGTCGTCGCAGAAAAGATAAATGAAATTTACGGCAAGGGAACGGTAGAGCTCGAAATCACGGATTCATATTATAATATGAAGGAAAAAATCGAGCCGTTTATCTTCGTTGTTGAAAGAGCCAAGAGCGCAATGCAAAAGCTCGGCATAACCCCCGTTATAACCCCCATAAGAGGCGGCACGGACGGAGCAAGGCTTTCCTATATGGGCTTGCCCTGCCCCAATCTTTCCACGGGCGGCGAAAACTTCCACTCTCGATTTGAGTTTGTTTCCGTCGAGGCTATGGAAAAAATCTCCGATATTCTCGTCGAAATCGCAACGGCACATTAAGAGATAAAACATAAAAAGCGCATTAAAATACAAAAGCAAAAGAGCAGATATGCAAGATTTAACTCTTGTTTTCTGCTCTTTCTTTTGTTGTGTAATTTCTCTTATTTTATTTCCTGTTCCAAATCGTCAAAAATGGGGCTGTTAAAAAATTCTCTCAACGTTATTTCAAATCCGTCGCACAATTTCTTTATAGAAACCGTCCCGGGATTTTGGCTTTTCTCATTAAGCATACTGTAAACTGTCGAGGGGGAAACGCCCGAAGCATTAGCAAGTGCGTTTATCGCTATATTTCTTTCTTCGCAAAGCTGAATAATTCTTTTAGCTATAGCTTCTTTTGTATTCATAAATTGCCCCCTTTTTCACACCCCTGCAGAGCAGGACTTCATCACGAAAGCGATATAACCTCGTTTCACTCTGTTGCAATATGGTAAATCTCTCGTTTTAGCATATCTCGCCTGTGGCGAGTGTGTTAAAACATATCGCATCAAAGATATATCGCATGCGGCACGCGTATATCGCAAATCCCGCAAGGGATTTATATCGCTGTGCAGTGTCCATGTGGACACTGCACATTTTAAAGACGGGTGAATTATACTATTAAGTGCAACACTTTTAAGAAAAAAAGAAGACTCATATTGAATCCTGTGTTATAATGAAGTTACCACACACCAAAATAACAAAAGGAGAACAATATGAGCTATACCCATTTTACCATAGAAGAACG
>JAZORS010000221.1:0-14382 GCA_045656725.1 Eubacteriales bacterium
AGCTTGTAAAAGAACTCAAAGAAGCACTTGGTCTTCCTGCAGTTACTTCTTTCAAGCATGTTAGCCCTACCTCTGCGGCTGTTGGTATTCCGCTTTCTGACAAGCTTAAAAAGGCTTGCTTTGTTGACGATATTGAGGGTCTTGACGATTCCCCCCTCGCTTGCGCTTATGCAAGAGCGAGAGGAACTGACCGTATGTCCTCATTCGGCGACTGGATTGCACTTTCCGACGTTTGCGACGAGGTTACCGCAACGCTTATAAAAAGAGAAATTTCGGACGGAATAATAGCACCGGGTTATACCGACGGGGCGCTTGAAATCCTTAAAACCAAGAAAAAAGGTAACTATAACATAGTTAAAATAGACCCGAATTACGTTCCCGCACCAATAGAAACGAAGGATGTTTTCGGCATTACCTTTGAGCAGGGAAGAAATAATTTCAAAATAGACGAGGAGCTTCTTTCAGGTATCGTAACCGAAAATAAGGAGCTTCCCGAGGGCGCAAAAATCGACCTTATAATCGCCCTTATCACACTTAAATATACGCAGTCGAACTCTGTATGCTATGCATATCAGGGACAGGCAATAGGAGTTGGCGCAGGTCAGCAGTCGAGAATTCACTGCACACGTCTTGCAGGCACGAAAGCAGATACCTGGCATCTCCGTCAGCACGAAAAGGTGCTCGCTCTTCCCTTTAAAGAGGGAATTGCCCGCCCTGACAGAGATAACGTTATCGACGGATATATAAACAAGAACGAAGAGGACGTATGCAAGGACGGTGTCTGGCAGAAATATTTTGTAAGCCAGCCCGAGCCCCTTACCGAAGAGGAGGCACGTGAGTACCTTTCTTCTATTTCCGGTGTTTCGCTTGGCTCTGACGCATTCTTCCCCTTTGACGATAATATCGAGCGTGCGAAGAGAAGCGGAGTTTCTTATATCGCAGAGCCGGGCGGCTCGGTAAGAGATGACGTTGTTATCGAGTGTGCAAACAAATACGGCATGGTAGTGTCCTTCACGGGAATGCGCCTTTTCCATCACTGATTGAGAGGAATAACTATGAAAATAATGGTTGTTGGCGGCGGTGGAAGAGAACACGCCATAATTAAGAAATTAAAGGAAAATAAAGACGTTGAAGTAATCTATGCGCTTCCCGGAAACGGCGGTATGGCGGGTGATGCGACCCCCGTTAATATCGGCGCAAAGGATATAGATAAAATCGTAGAATTTGCAAAGGAAAACAAGATTGACTACGCAGTAGTCGCACCCGATGACCCCCTTGTTCTCGGCTGTGTTGACAAGCTTGAAGAAGCCGGTATTCCCGCATTCGGCCCGAGAGCAAATGCCGCAATAATCGAGGGAAGCAAGGTTTTTTCCAAAAATCTTATGAAAAAATACGGAATTCCAACGGCAGAGTATTCCGTTTTCGAAAATGCCGACGAGGCGCTTGAATACCTCAAAACAGCTCCGATTCCCACTGTTATCAAAGCAGACGGACTTGCTCTCGGTAAGGGCGTTATAATCGCAACCGAGAGGGAGGAGGCGATGGATGCGGTTAAATCCATTATGCAGGACAGAAAGTTCGGCGACAGCGGAAGCCGTATCGTAATTGAGGAGTTCCTCACAGGCCCTGAGGTATCCGTTCTTGCTTTCACAGACGGAAAAACGCTCGTTCCTATGGTTTCCTCAATGGACCACAAAAGAGCTCTTGACGGTGACCAGGGACTTAATACAGGCGGCATGGGAACTGTTGCTCCCAACCCCTATTACACCGAGGATATTGCACGTGAGTGCATGGAAAAAATATTCATGCCGACGGTTGATGCAATGAATAAAGAGGGAAGAACCTTTAAGGGTTGCCTTTATTTTGGACTTATGTTAACCCCGAAGGGCCCCAAGGTGATAGAGTATAACTGCCGTTTCGGCGATCCTGAAACGCAGGTTGTTCTTCCGCTTCTTGAAAGCGACCTTCTTACCGTTATGATGGCGACGACAAACGGCACGCTTGACAAGGTTGACGTGCGCTTCAAAAACGGCTCTGCATGCTGTGTAATCATGGCGTCAAAGGGCTATCCCGAAAAATACGAAAACGGCTATGAGATAGTTATCCCCGAGGATATAAAGGACAGCGTTTTCGTAGCGGGCGCAAAGCTTGGCGAGAGTGGTGAGCTCCTTTCTGCCGGAGGCAGAGTTCTCGGTGTCGTAGCCGTTGAGTCGGAGCTTGGCGAAGCGATTTCTTCAGCTTACGAAAAGGTAGAAAATATAAAATTCGACAATGCCCACTATCGCCGTGATATAGGCAAACGCGCTATGATGGCTTATAAGGCATAAGGTTTGTTTACGAAAGGAAAAAGAAATGGTATATCGCATATATGTTGAAAAAAAGCCGGGGCTTGATAATGAAGCCACAGCTCTTAAAAACGAAATATCTCTGTTTCTTGGTATAAACAGTGTTGAGCGTGTTCGTGTTCTTAACCGCTACGATGCTGAAAATATCACAGAGGAGCTTTTTGATTATGCCGTCGGAACGGTATTTTCAGAGCCACAGCTTGACGATACCTATAAAAATCTTCCCGAGGGTGCTGACTGTGTTTTTGCAGTAGAGTATCTTCCCGGTCAGTTTGACCAGCGTGCAGATTCTGCTGCTCAGTGTATTCAGCTTATAAGCCAGGGCGATAAGCCCCTTGTTGCTGCGGCAAAGGTTTATATGCTCTACGGAAGCATCTCGGCGGGTGAAATTGAAAAAATCAAGCGCCACGTTATAAACCCCGTTGAATCAAGAGAGGCAGAGCTTTCCGAAAAGGAAACCGTAAAGATTGATTACACAGTTCCGAGCGAGGTAAAGACGCTTGACGGATTTATCGACTACGACTCAGCTGACCTTGCGGCGTTTATAGCAGAAAAAGGTCTTGCTATGGACCTTGACGATATAAAGTTCTGTCAGGAATACTTTAAGAAAGAGGGAAGATGCCCGACTATCACCGAGATAAAGATGATAGACACCTATTGGTCTGACCACTGCCGTCATACCACATTCCTTACGACGATAGACCGTGTCAGATTTGAGGACGAAATCCTTGAAAAAGCATACGAGGACTATATAAAGGCAAGAGATTTCATAGAAAGAAAGAAGCCGCAGAATCTTATGGATATAGGAACTATTGCGGCAAAATGCCTTAAAAAGCTCGGCAAGCTCGATAAGCTTGACGAATCCGAGGAGATAAATGCCTGCACGGTTAAGATTGACGTTGAGGTTGACGGCAAGTGTGAAAAATGGCTCTTGCTCTTCAAAAACGAAACGCACAACCATCCCACGGAAATCGAGCCCTTTGGCGGTGCGGCAACCTGTATTGGCGGCGCTATAAGAGACCCGCTTTCAGGCAGATCCTACGTTTATGCCGCAATGCGCCTTACAGGTGCGGCAGACCCGCTTGTTCCCATTGAAGATACTCTTGTCGGTAAGCTTCCCCAGCGCAAGATAGTTTCAACTGCGGCTCACGGATATTCCTCTTACGGAAACCAGGTCGGACTTGCTACCGGTATCGTTGACGAGATTTATCACCCCGGCTATGCCGCAAAGCATATGGAGGTTGGAGCAGTTATTGCGGCAGCCCCCGAAAGAAACGTAAGACGTGAAGTTCCCTCGCCCGGCGACCTCGTAGTTCTTCTTGGCGGAAGAACGGGACGGGACGGGTGCGGCGGAGCTACCGGCTCGTCAAAATCCCACAGCACAAAATCTCTTGAAAGCTGTGGAGCAGAGGTACAGAAGGGTAATGCGCCCGAAGAAAGAAAAATCCAGCGCCTTTTCAGAAATCCCGAGGTTTCTCTTATGATAAAGAGATGCAACGACTTCGGAGCAGGCGGTGTTTCCGTTGCTATCGGCGAGCTTGCTGACGGCCTTGATATTGACCTTAATGCAGTTCCTAAAAAATATGAGGGACTTGACGGCACGGAGCTTGCGATAAGTGAGTCGCAGGAGAGAATGGCGGTCGTTATCGAGAAAGAAAACCGTGATAAATTCCTTGAGCTTGCAAACAAGGAAAACCTTGAAGCAAGCGTTGTTGCAACCGTTAAGAGCGATGCGCGCCTTACTATGACGTGGAACGGAAAAACCATATGTGATATAAGCCGTGAATTCCTTAACTCGAACGGAGCTGAAAAGCATATATCAATAGAAGCGCCCAAGATTAAGGAATATTCAAAAGAAATTCCCGATTCCTTTGCCGAGGGCATTGAAGCGCTTGCGGGCAATCTTAACGTTTGCTCAAAGAGAGGACTTTCCGAGCGCTTTGACAGCACCATAGGCAGAGGCACTGTGCTTATGCCCTTTGGCGGAAAATATCAGAGAACGCCCATTCAGGCAATGGTACATAAAATTTCCGTTGAAAACGGAAGCACCACTGACGCTTCCTTTATGTCCTGGGGCTACAACCCCGAAATATCCGAGAAGAGCCCCTATCACGGCGCTTATCTTGCGGTAGTTGAATCCGTTGCAAAGCTTGTTGCAACAGGCGCACGTTATTCCGACGTATATCTTAGCTTCCAGGAATATTTTGAGAAGCCCATGAAAGAGCCTAAGAGATGGGGCAAGCCCCTTTCTGCTCTTCTCGGCGCATTTAAGGCGCAGATGAATCTCGGAGTTGCCGCTATCGGCGGAAAGGACTCTATGAGCGGAAGCTTTGAAAAGCTTGACGTTCCGCCTACTCTTATTTCCTTTGCGGTAACAACCGATAAAGCGGAAAATGCAATATCCCCCGAGTTTAAAAAATGCGGCTCAAAGGTCGTTATCTTAACCCCCGAATACAAGGACGGACTTCCCGTAACGGAAAGCCTGCTTTCGCTCTTTGACACTGTTAATAATCTTATGCGTGAGGGTAAGGTCCTTTCAGCTTACACGCCCACCTTTGGCGGCGTTGCAGAAGCTGTAATGAAAATGTGTATGGGTAACGGCTTCGGCTTTGATTTCGACGAGTCCTTAACCTTGTCCGATCTTTTCTCGTATAACTACGGCTCGTTTATCCTTGAACTTTCCGAAGAAATGAGCATCGGAAAGACGGTAGGTCGTGTAACCGATGCGGGAGAAATCAGCTTTGACGGTGAGGCTCTTCCCACAAAGCGTATATTCGGTATTTATGAAAATAAGCTTGAACCCGTATATTCGTGCAACATAAAATCGTCATCTGAAAAGCCCGAAACTATCTCTTACACCAAAAAATCGGGCGTATCGGCAAGCATTAAGCACGTAAAACCGAAGGTTCTCATCCCCGTATTTCCCGGCACTAACTGCGAATACGATTCTGCAAAATCTGTAAGAGAAGCAGGCGCTGAAGCAGAGATTTTCGTTATAAACAACCTTACCAAAGAGGGAATTAAGCGTTCCTCCGAGGAATTTGCCGAGAAGATTTCCAAATCGCAGGCTATATTCGTTCCCGGCGGCTTCTCCGGCGGTGACGAGCCCGACGGATCGGGTAAATTTATAACGGCGTTCTTCCGTGGAGCAGGCGTTAAGGCGGCCGTTGCTGACCTTATGGATAAGCGTGGCGGTATGATGTGCGGTATCTGTAACGGATTCCAGGCTCTTATCAAGCTCGGTCTTCTTCCTTACGGAAAGATTATCGACACCGACGAAAGCTGTCCTACTCTTACCTTTAACAATATCGCTCGCCACCAGTCGAAGATAGTCAGAACGAGAATAGCCTCAACCCTTTCACCCTGGCTTTCCGAATGTTCTGTAGGTGAGATTTACAACGTGCCGATTTCTCACGGCGAGGGTAAATTCTATGCAAGTGATAAGGTAATTAAGGAGCTTGTTGAACGTGGACAGGTAGCAACGCAGTACGTTGACCTTGACGGCTATGCAACCTATGATATAGACTTCAACCCCAACGGCTCGGCTCTTGCAATCGAGGGTATTTCCTCTCCCGACGGACGTATCTTCGGTAAGATGGGACATTCCGAGAGATATGACACATCTCTTTATCGCAACGTTTCTGGCGAATACGATATTAAGATGTTTAAGTCAATGGTTAAATTCTTCAAGTAATCCGGCTGCTAAATTTAGATATAATTAGTTCCGTTTCCGCCCTCGGACGTATTCTATACGCCTCTCGGTTGGAGAACGAAAAATTCTAAGCTAAATTTAGCGAGCCCGAGGGAGTGCTTGTTTAGACAAGATTGATGTTTTAAACCAAGCGAGCCTTTTGATTGCTTAATTTAAACAACTAAAAACAAAATCAGTGAGGTATGGCTTAGTCCATACCTCGCTTTTGCTTTATGATATTAAATTTCTGCTCTTTTCAGCTTTTCAAGCTCTTCCCTGATAAGAGCGAGCGTTTTGTTTTTATCGCTGTTCCATTCGGGCGCAACGAGCAAATTTTTTGGGCAGTCGCCGGTCAGCCTGTGTATGACGGTTTCCTTGGGAAGCGCATTTACCATAGCTGCCACAGTGCGTGTATAAAGGGAAAGGGGGATAGGCGTGTAAAGTTTTTCCTTATACATTTCTTCAAGGCGAGTGCCTTTCATAACGTAAAGCGAATGGATTTTAACGCCGAATGGCTTGAAACCACCAACGTATTCTGCACTTTTAAGATTGTCCTCAAAGCTCTCACCCGGAAGTCCGACTATAAGGTGAACGACAACCTTGATGCCGTATTTTTGAAGAATTTTCATTGAATTCTCAAAAACCTCGTGCGTGTAGCCACGGTTTATTATTTTTGCGGTTTTATCGGAGGCAGTCTGAAGCCCGAGCTCAACCCAAACGTCGTAATTTTCCTTATATGAAGCGAGGAGCTTTGCCACGTCCTCGTCAATACAGTCGGGGCGGGTGCCTACGGCAAGGACTTTTATTCTCTCGGAAAAGAGGGCCGCATCATACCTTTCCTTTAATGTTTTTATATCGGCGTAGGTATTTGTAAAGTTCTGGAAATAAACGATAAACTCATCGCTCGCCCTTGCTCTTGAAAGCCCGTCAAGCGTTTGCTCACGTATGCTTTTTGTATGGTCAATATGCTCGCCCGAACCACGCTCGCCACAGAATATGCACCCACCCGTGCTGCATTTTCCATCTCTGTTGGGGCAGGAAAAGCCGCCGTCGATACATATTTTTTTGAGGGGCTTGCCGTAGATTTTTTTAAGATAAGAGCTTAAATTATTGTAAAGCATTGTTTACCTCGCAAGTGTTGCTTGATTTTATTTTAGCATAAGTACAAAAAAAGGTCAACGCTTTTTGAATATTTTGCTTCGCTTGTGGAAAAATAGGGAAAACCCGCGAGGGTAAATGAAGGAGAAGATATGAAAGAAAACCGTAAAGATCATCAACACGAAAAATACAGAGAGGACGGAGCCACGGGTTCGGTCCCCGGAATCAACAACCCCGAAATCGAGCTTCCGCCATATAACCCGCCCGTTCCTAACAGAGCTTGGACCGCTATGAAAAACGGAGCTGATATTGAGGAGCTTTCGGAGGAGGAAAAGCACGACCTTTATCTTGGCAACGATAATATTGTCTGATTTCAAAAAATCGGTTTTTCAAAATGCGAAAAACCGATTTTTTCTGTTGAGTTATCTGTTTTCGAGGTTTAGTGTACTGCGCCGCGGTTTTCGTTAATAAAATGCCCGAATAGCTATTGATTTTTCAGCTTTTTGGTGTTATAATACTTATTAGTAATTTTAAATCTTTTAAAGTAGACGGAGATAAACGAATGTTTTTGATGAAAACGGAAAGAATTTACTTAAAGGATGATTGCAAAGACATCTATATTGACGCTTATGCTATGGACGACAAAGCGCTCCCTGCGCGTGATGCAGTTCTCGTTATTCCCGGCGGCGGATACGGACACGTCTGTCTTGACAGAGAAGGCGAAAAGACGGCCCTTGCCTACCTTGCAAGAGGTATAAACGCTTTCGTTCTCAATTACAGCATCGGAGAGGACGCAATCTTTCCCGCGCAGCTTGAATGTGCGGCTCTTGCTATGAATTACATAAAAAAGCACGCAGGAGAATACAACGTCAATCCGGAGCGCGTTTTTGCCCTCGGTTTTTCCGCGGGAGGTCATCTTGCAGGACTGCTTACGACTATGCACGGCTTTGCAGAGGAAAGATTCGGTCTTGAAAAGGATATGGCGCGTCCGAGGGGCACAGTTTTTTGCTATCCCGTCATATCGGCTTTTCCGCCGACACACAAAGGTTCAATTGAAAACCTCCTCAAAAAGAGCTTTGATTCACTCACGGACGAAGAACGGCTCATTTACTCTATCGAAATGAACGTTAAAGCCACAACACCGCCGGCGTTTATGTGGCATACGGCGACGGATACTTCCGTACCCGTGCAGGGAACCTTGAAGCTTGCCTTGGCATACGCAAATGCGGGTGCGTCCTTCACTTTAAGGGTTTATCCTTACGGTCCTCACGGAATTGCGCTTGGAACGGATTATTCAAATAACGGTAAATCGGTTTTCGTTCAGCCGATTGCGGCAAAATGGCTTGACGAATCTGTTGAATGGATTAAAACCGTCTGATTTAAGAAATGGAGATTAAAATGGAAAGAACTTATATTAAAGACATAACCCCCGGTGTAAAAAAGATTCAGGGATTCGTTGAGAATTTCAGAAACAAAAGAACTATGGCGTTTATCGTTGTCAAGGATATAACGGGTAAGCTTCAGGTTACCGTTGAAAAGGAAAAACACCCCGAATTTGTGGAGCTTCTCGATAAGCTGACGCCTCATTCCGTAGTTACTTTCGAGGGCGAGGTTGTTGCTAACGAATACGTTAAGATGGGCGGCATTGAGATGCTTCCCGACAAAATGACGGTTGAATCCATTGCCGAGGCGCTTCCCATAAAGGACGATTCGGATATAGACTGTAAGATGGATTTCAGATGGATAGATTTGCGCCGTGATGTTAACCGTCTTATGCTTAAAATACAGACAACTCTTACCGCGGCGATGAGAGAATTCCTCGTTGAGAAAAACTTCGTTGAAATTCACACGCCGAAGCTTATAGCAGCCGCAAGCGAATCCGGCTCTGACGTTTTTGAGGTTAAATACTTCGACACCAAGGCGTATCTTGCGCAGTCGCCGCAGTTCTATAAACAGATGGCTATGGCGGCAGGTCTTGAACGAATTTTTGAAACAGGACCTGTTTTCAGAGCTGAAAAATCTTACACCAACAAGCACGCAACCGAGTTTACCGGCTTTGACCTTGAATTTTCTTATATTGAGAGCTTCGAGGACGTTATGAAAATGGAAGAGGAGCTTCTTACCTATGCGATAGCAAAGGTCAAAGAGGCGCACGGAGACAAGCTTCTTGAGCTCTTTGGCGAGGAGCTGACTGTTCCGAAGCTTCCTTTCCCGAGAATGAAGCTTTCTGACGTTTACCGTGAGCTTGAAGAAAGATATTCTTATACCGTTCCCGACGAGCTTAAGGGCGACCTTACCACAGAAGCGGAAAGAATGACCAAACAGCTTGCAAAGGATATGTTCGACCATGAGTTCCTTTTCATTACGGACTACGATGCAAAGGAAAGAGCCTTCTATCATATGAGAGATGAAAAGGGCGTTCCCCAGGGATACGACCTTATCTGGCGCGGCGTTGAGATTACCACGGGCGCGCAAAGAGAGCACAGATACGACGTGCTCCGCGCACAGGCAGAGGAAAAGGGACTTGCAGAGGACCTTAAATTCTACCTTGAATTCTTCAAATACGGCTGTCCTCCTCCCGGCGGCTTCGGTATCGGTATTGACCGTCTTACCATGCTCTTCCACGGTCTTTCCATCAAGGAGGTTCAGTTCCTCTTCAGAGGTCCTAACCGCCTTACCCCGTAAAAATTTATAAAACTGCTTTGGAGAAATCAAATGAGAATCGCGCTTATAAACGAAAACAGTCAGGCGTCAAAGAACGCCATAATATACGAAAAGCTTAAAAAGGTTGCAGAGCCCCTCGGTCATACGGTAGACAACTACGGTATGTATACCGCGGAGGATGATGAACAGCTTACCTACATCCATATAGGTATTCTCTCTTGCGTTCTTCTCAATTCGGGTGCTTGCGACTTCGTTATCACGGGTTGCGGAACGGGTATAGGTGCTATGCTTTCCTGTAATTCATTCCCCGGTGTTCTTTGCGGACATGTGGTTGACCCGACGGATGCGTATCAGTTCACCCAGGTGAACAACGGAAACGCAATCTCAATGCCCTTTGCAAAGGGCTGGGGCTGGGGTGCTGAGCTCAATCTCGAATACGCGTTTGAAAAGCTGTTCGCGGAGGAATGGGGGCTCGGCTATCCGAGAGAAAGAGCTATTCCTCAACAGACTAACAAAAAGATTCTTGATGAGGTTAAAAAGGTTACCCATACGGATGTATGCTATATCCTTGAAAATCTTGACAGAAAGCTTGTTCTCGGCGCGTTTGCCGGCAAGAATTTCCGCAAGCTCTTCTTTGAAAATTGCAAGGATGAGCGCATAGCAAGCTGCGTAAGGGCACTAATAGACTGATTTATCGGGGTGCTTTTCAGAGCGCCCCTTTGCACTCGTAAAAAATCTTGGAATTAACGGTTTAAATCTGATTTTATGGACATAATTTTAAGTATTGTAAAGAACGTTGCGATTCTTTTTATAATGATGATACCCGGAATTATCATGAAAAAATGCAAGCTCTCCGGGGAGAATTTCGGTAAAGGCTTATCAAATCTCATTTTGTATATCGCCCAGCCGGTTTTGATATTTACCGCGTATTTGAGGCCTTTTGATAAGAATATTCTGATAAATTTTGTTTACGTTGTAATTTTTTCTGCCATAGCGCATGTTATTTTCGCCCTCGTTGCGAATTTTACATACAAAAAAGCGCCGGATATGGTTGGCAGAATGTTGAATTTCGCAACAACATTTTCCAACGCGGCATTTATGGGAATGCCTCTTATAGCGGCTGTGCTCGGGGATGAGGCGCTCTTGTACGCTTCGGCATATAATATTGTTTTTAACCTCTTTCTTTGGTCTGTCGGCGTCAGAATTTGCACGAAGGACCGAGATCTTGACGGTGATGGCGACAGTGATGAGTGTGATGAGAAAATTGCTAAAAAGCAGCAAAGTTCTTATATCAAAAAAGCTCTTTTGCACCCGGCAACGCTGGCTTCGGTGCTTGGACTCATTGTGTTTTTCATAATGCCCGAAAGTGCTGTGATACCGTCTGTTGTAAGCGATTCACTTACGATGATTAAAAATCTCGTAGCGCCGCTTTCGATGTTTGTTATAGGCCTCCGCCTTGCCGAAATCGATTTCCGCGGATTCTTTTCGGATAAATATTTGTACGTATTCTTCGCGCTTCGTCACTTCGTTCTTCCGCTTTTGATAGTCGCTCTGATTCGGCTTCTTGCGTTTTTCGGACTTCAACTTCACGAATACGTTGTTATGGTGACGGTGATTATGGTTTCAACTCCGGCCGCAAGCTCTGCTACAATGTTTGCGGAAAAATTCGATTGCGATGCGGCTTACGCGAGTAAGGTTGTAACGTTTTCGACTCTTTTATCTGTTCTGACTATGCCTGCCGTTATATACCTTGCTACTCTTTGACGGGCTTTTGCCGGCATCGAATAGTGAGGAAAAATGAAAAAAGAGATTAAATTAAATTACTGCGTAAGAAAGCTTCAGCTGAAAAAACAGTTTAAAGAGGCCCGGATAAGCCGCGCGGAATATAGGACGGGATTAACACGGGAAAAGGACGCCTATATCAAGGAAATTTCCGATTACTATTTGAAAAAAGGCAAAAAGCCGCCGCAAAATCCTCCCAGACGCTCCGGTTTAGAGGAGATAGGAAATTCCGTAACACACGGGCTGGGCGCGGCATTTGCCGCCGCCTCGCTTGTTCTTATGCTCATAAGAGCAGAGGGCACTTATGAGCTAATCGGAGCATTGATATACTTTGTCGGTATGTTCTTGGCGTTTTTAATGAGCTCTCTCTATCACGCTTTTCCGTACGGAAGCACTGTGAAACGGCTCTTTCGCAGATTTGATTATTCCTCGATTTATCTTATGATAGGGGCAACGTACGCCCCCATTTTGCTCTCGTATCTCGGCGGACGGCGCGCATTTATATTTCTCTCGGTTCAATGGGCTGTAATAATCACCGGAATTTCTCTTATCGGTGTTTTCGGACCCGCACGGCTCAGGGGCTTTAATATTCCGATGTATATTTTGCTCGGTTGGAGCGGAATTGTGTTTCTTTCCGATATGATTGAAAATGACTTCGGCTTTTTTCTTCTTATAATAGGCGGCGGAATAATATATTCGCTCGGCATAATACCTTTCGCCATAAAAGCCCGCGCTTCGCATTTTATATGGCACATATTCGTCCTTGGCGGAGCTGTAATACAATGGATAGGCGTATATTCGTATATATATCTAAAATAGGAGGTAAAATATTTGAATTTTTTATATTTTCTTGAAAAGCTGAGAAACCCCGTTTTTGATTTCTTTTTTGTTCTCGTAACTAAACTTGGAGAGGAAACGGTTTTTCTTGTTCTTTCAATCCTGTTTTTCTGGTGCATAAATAAACGGCGCGGATATTTTATGCTGACAGTCGGCCTTATCGGAACTGTTATAAATCAGGCGGCGAAGCTGATTTTCAGAATTCCAAGACCCTTCGTTATCGACCCGGATTTCACGGTTGTCGGAGGGGAAGAGGTTAAGCTTGCGGCTTCCGGATATTCCTTTCCGTCAGGTCATACGCAGAACGTTGCCGGTATTTTCGGCGTAATAGCATCAACGTCTAAAAAATGGCTCTGGCGCATCGTTTGCATAGTGCTTATTGCGCTTGTCGCGTTTTCCAGAATGTATCTCGGAGTTCACACGCCCCTTGACGTTTCCGTTTCGCTTGTTGTTGCGGCGCTTCTCGTTTTCGGACTCTATCCGCTTTTTTCAAGTGAAGAAAGAATGGACAAGGCGATGCCGTATATCTGTATAGCCTCCGCGCTTTTGTCGGTCGGGCTCGTTATTTACGTATTTCTTCTTCCCGAGTCATCTTTTCCGCTTGAATCCGATATCGCAAATCTTTTAAGCGGAAGAAAAAATGCTTCAACCATGCTTGGCTGCTTCATGGGACTGCCGCTTATTTATTACCTCGATAAGCATTACATAAAATTCGAAACGAAATCAAGCTGGTACGGTCAAATCATAAAGATAGTAGGCGGCCTTGCCATTGTTCTCCTTATAAAGAGCGGTCTTTCCTCGCCTCTTGTTTCTCTTTTTGGAAACGAATACGTAGCAAGGGCGGTAAGATATTTCCTTATCGTTGTGTTCGCCGGTGTGGTCTGGCCGATAAGCTTTAAGTATATTGCAAAGCTGAAAATTCCCGCACTTGACCGTTTTGGCGAGCGGGCAAAAGGAGTATTTTCTAAAAAAACAGCAAATGCTAACACAAACGAAAACTAAATAAAATTTAACACGGATATAGGGGCAAAATGCTATTTGTAAATTTTGATTTACATTTTATGAGCACTTTGCCCTCTACTTTTTTATTCCTCGCCTCAAAATATTTAAAATTACTTTACTTTTTTGGGAGAATGTGCTATAATATTTTAGTATATAATGTGCGTGGCACGCACGAAGGTCAGGTATAAACTATGAAATGTCCCGCTTGTAATTCTCTCGATTCAAGAGTTTTGGATTCGCGCCCTGTTGACGAGGGCTCCAGCATTAAGCGCCGCCGCGAATGTCCCGCATGCGGAAAGCGCTTCACAACCTATGAAGTTATCGATAACGTTCCGATTTCCGTTGTTAAGCGCGACGGAAGGCAGGAATTCTTTGATAAGCATAAGCTCGCCGTCGGAATAAGGCGCGCCTGTCAGAAGCGCCCCGTTGATCCCGAGGGCATTGCGACTTCTATTGAAACCGAGCTTCAAAATTCAATAGTAACGGAAATTTCCTCAAAGAAAATAGGCGAAATGGTGCTTGAACGTCTCCGCGAGACGGATATAGTTTCGTATATCCGCTTTGCGTCTGTCTACCGTGAATTCCGCGACATTGATTCCTTTATGGAGGAGATAATCAAGCTCAATAAAATCAATTCCGAGAAAAAGGATTAAGCCTATGATGAAAAGTATGACCGCATTCGGCAGGGGCGAGTGCGAAAATGAATTCAAGCGAATAACCGTCGAGATAAAGTCGGTCAATTCAAGGTTTTTTGACTGTAACGTCAAGCTTCCGAGAGTGTATTCCGCCCTTGAAGATAGGATAAGCGCCCACGTTCAGCATAACGCTGTATCAAGAGCGAGAGTTGAGGTCTTTGTTTCGGTTGAAAATCTTTCCGAGTCAACTAACACGGTTGAGATTGACTACGGCTATGCCGAAAGCTATATCAGCGCGCTTCGTGCCCTTGGCGATAGGTTCTCCTTA
>JAZORS010000222.1:0-6933 GCA_045656725.1 Eubacteriales bacterium
TATTTTTGCAGTTCTTTTATATCATATTATACCACAACATAATATATCCGTCAATATTTCACCACAAACAAAACAAGTCACCAGTTGAGAAACTCGGTGACTTGTTTTATGATTCAAATATAAAAAACATATCCGAACCACTTATCTGTTACGAAGTAGTTCGGATATGTTCTGTTTGGTGACCCGTACGGGAATCGAACCCATGTTACAGCCGTGAAAGGGCCGTGTCTTAACCGCTTGACCAACGGGCCATTTATGGTAGCGGAAGTCGGATTTGAACCAACGACCTGCCGGGTATGAACCGGACGCTCTAGCCAACTGAGCTATTCCGCCATTTAATATTTTGAATGGCTTTCAAAATCTCGCTTGACTATTATATCACAGTGATGTTAAAAAGTCAAGCTATTTTTGAAAGTTTTTTTCTTTTTGCCGATTTTGCCCTAAATTTGAGTTTTTTAGTTGCTTTGCGGCTTGAAAACTCTTCCCTTTTATATTGAAACAAGTCTTATTTTATGATATAATAAATTCGTTATACTTACTCAAAGTAATCTTTTGCTTACGGGGCACAATTCCCTGTGTCATAATTATAAAAAGAAAAGGACAAAGTTCACTGTGAAATATGCCATTTTTGACGTAGAAACACCGAATGCGAAAAATGACCGCATGTCCTCGATTGCCATATCTATTATTGAGGACGGCAGAATAAGCGAGAGCTTTTATACTCTCGTTAACCCCGAAACTTATTTTAACGCCTTTAACATTTCCCTGACCGGTATTTCGCCCGAAGCGGTAAAGGATGCGCCGAGCTTTGACGAAATCTGGGAGAAGATATCCGAGCTTTTTGAGGGCGCCACCCTTGTTGCGCATAACGCGTCCTTTGATATGAGCGTTCTCTCAAAATGCCTCTCCTACTACGGCATCAGATGGAAAAACGAGGTGCGTTACGTTTGCACCTGCCAGATGGCAAGGCGGCTCCTTCCCGAGCTACCTTCAAAGCGCCTTAACTGCCTTTGCGACTATTTTGGAATTGAGCTTGACCACCATAACGCGAAAAGCGATACCTCTGCCTGCGCGGAAATTTTGCTCCGCTACATAAAAATGGGTGAGAACCCTATGCGCTTTGCGAAATTTTACAGCTTTTCTTAATTTTACATAAATATGTATTATATAATAAGGGACACTGCTTTTCACAGTGCCCCTTGTTTTTTGTTTAACTGCGCGTTCCGTTTATCGTTACCGTAGCCGTCGTATAACCGAAGGTAATGGTAACGGTTGCGGTAAATTCTGTTGCGCTGACAGCGGTGAGCTCAACGCTTACCTTTGCATCAGCCATAGCCACAGTTTTAACGCTTTCCTCGATTGCCGTTTTAAGAGCCGCATCGTCAGCCGCGGTGATACCCGTGAAGCTCATCGCCTCAACGGTCGCTTTAAGCTGATTTGCGGGGTCAACGGTGTAGCCGGAAATTCCGTCGGGAAGATACTTGTTAGTTCCCTCTTTGCTGATCGAATTAATAGCATCCTGTACCGCGAGCTTCGCAAGCGCGGTATATTCTGCGGGAAGCTCTCCGGCGAGAGGCGAATCCTTAACGCCGGGAAGTCTTGCTTCGTATCCCTCTACACGCATCGACTCGGGAACGAGCATTTCAGCGAAGAGAAGGCCGACAATATATCTTCCGAGGCAGTAGGAAAGGTGAGGATTATCTCTTTGAAGTCCTACCTGCTGGTCGGTCTTTTCCGTGTTCGGATAATTAAGAAGTCCAAGGTAAGTAGTTCTTGCGCTCTGAATTGCAGCGCCGGCGGGGATAACCGCCTCAAATCCCTTGCCGCTGTTCGTTCCAACGTAGTTTTCAGCCGTTCTCGCCACGTTTGCAAGACTCTTGTATCCGCTAAGATCCGCGTTAAGCGCAAGCTTAGAAGGATCGGAAACGTTACGCCAGATAAGGTAATAATATGCCTTTGCCTGCGGCGCGTAGGTATTGGTGAAATCAAGAAGGTAAGGCAGAGATGCACTGAGGTTAAGGAACTCGGGTAAATGCTCTGCTCTGTAAGTATCTCCGCTTGACGCATCAGGAGCCGAAGCTTTGCCGCTCTTCGCTTCGTCACCGTAGGTCTGAATGCTTACGTGCTGCCAGTTAGTATATTTGAGCGCATTCTTATAGGAAATAGAGCCGAGCGCTTCCCATTTTCCGTTAGTGTCGTTGCTGATTACGGAGAACTGGTATGCATCCACGTCAAGATATGCCTTTGATGCATGCCAAGCCGCTGTCTTTGCGCCGTTCATAAGAGTTCCTATGATTACGTAGTCGTCCTCGGCAACCATAGCTCTTATAATATTGTAGAGCTGGCTTGATGCGCCTGCGGCGGTGTTGTCTGCCGCGTCAAGAGAAAGACTGTTTCCAAGGAACAGAAGCTTGAATATGTTGTTAAACGTTGCGCTAACACCATCTTCGTTAAAGCCCTCTGCCGCAGTGCCGTTATACGCGCGGAGAGTGACGTTAGTTCTTCCGTAGAAGACATTAACACCAAGCGTAGAAAGAACAGTTGAGAAGTTAGTGGAAAATGCCGTCGTACATGCCGCTTCACTTGCGAACGCAAGGTTTCCTATCGACTCAATAGTGTCGGGAAGCTCGACAGACGTAAGCGATGTGTAATCCTTAAAGTATTCCGCAGGAATATTCTTAACACCCGTGCCAATAACTATCTTCGTTACGTCGGTCTTTGCTATCTTGTCAAGCCAAGGAGAGTTTTCGGGAAGTGCCGCATCTTTAAGCGGGTCAACCGCTGTAAGAGTAAGAACTCCGTCCTCGAAATTGTAGTAAAGGTTTCCGACAGTTCCTCTTACGAAATCGTTAAGGTCAAAGTAGTTTGCGCCGACAAGATCTGCGAATGCCTTAACGTTATTATCATTGCCGTAACTGTAAAGGTTAAGCGTCGTAGCGTTCTCACCGTTATTAAATACCGTTTTGTATTTTGCAGGATCCGTTCCGTAATTAATTGTGATGTTCGGGTTCTCTATGATAATATCGGTGAAAAGTGCGCCGCCCTTATTGGTTTCATAGCGCCCGAAGCTGAGAATTCCGATTGACGTTACATTCGCAGGTATCGTAAGTGTAGTTGTGCCAAGTCCGAACGAAGACAAGAATGCGTTGTTGGCAATTGCTATATCGTTTTCGGGATAAACTACTTCGGTAAGATTCTTGAAATACGCGCAGCCTCCGTAACTGACTGACGTTATACCGTTTCCGATTACTACTCTTTTCACGCTGTTTTGGTAAGAACGATAGGGCTGGTTTTTTCCGTTCCACGCGCAACCTGCCATTGCGCCCTCACCGACGAATTTCAACGTTCCGTCTTCGTAGAGAGTGTAAGTAATGTTCGTGCCAAGCGCACCCGCGGTAGTTACAGCAAGATCCTTTGTTATAAGCTGACCGCAGCTGTCACATACGTACTCGTATCCACCGTCACTCGTAAGAGTGGGTCTTACCATAGTCCAGGTTGGCGTAGAATGTCCGGAGGGCTCGGTGAAGCTATCCGTGTACGAATCTCCGCACGCGGTACAAGTATGTACCGTATATCCCTGCTCGGTGCAGGTATAAGGCACTACTTCCGAAATGTAATTATGCGAAGCAGGAATTATTATCTGTGAGTTGTAATTACAATTTTCGCAGGTCTGATATGCATCCCAACCTTCCTCGGTGCAACTTGCCACCTTTGCCGGATGATCCACGTATGCGTGCGGTTTTATGGGTATTTCTTCGGTTTCGGGTTCGCCGCAAACAGAACAGCTTCTCGTTTTATGTCCGACGGCACTGCACGTCGAATCAAACACCTGCCAATCACCAAAGCTATGTCCCTCGGTGGGGATAGTTTCGGTTTCGGGCTCGCCGCAGACAGAGCAGCTTCTTGTTTTATATCCGTCCGCGGTACAGGTAGGATTAACAGTATGCCATTCGCCAAAGCTGTGGCGCGGCTCCGTTCTGTCGCCAACGTATCTGAATCCGCAAGCCATACAGCTGTATGTAGTGTAGCCGCTCTCCGTACAAGTAGGCGCTACTACGGATTTTAAGTAAGTATGCTCTTTCTTTGCCACTTCAACGTATCCTTCTTTATAATCGCATCTTGAACATGCTTTGTGAGCATTCCAGCCGACCGTGACGCAGTTTGAATCCTTTGCCGCAACGTCCTTAACGTCGTGTCCGAGCTTGGCAATAACCTCGGTTTCAGAATGACCGCAGGAGCAGCTTCTGGTTTTGGAGCCGTCAGCGGTACAGCTGGCTTCAACGATTACCCAATCGGAAAAGCTGTGAGATTTTGCCGCAGTTTCGTCACCCTTATAAGAACTGTCGCACTTCTTACAGTTGTAAAGCGTATATCCGCCCTCCGTGCAAGTCGCCTCAACGACAGTCTTTTCATAGTCGTGAGCTACGGGAAGCTCCTCGTAGGTCGTATAATCACAGCGGGAGCAGGTTTCGTATGCAGCCCAACCGGTTTCTGTGCAGGACGGCTTTTTTGCCGCGTGCTCGACTAGCGAGTGTCCGGTTTTTTCTATGGTTTCGGTTTCACTTTCCTGTCCACAAACGCAGCTCCTGGTTCTTGATCCGTCCTCGGTACAGGTGGCGTGGGTTTCTACCCACTCGCCAAGCGCGTGGTTCGTCGGCTCGCCCTCCGTTTCACCGCATTTAGTACAGGTTTTCGGTTCATCACACGTTGCGTCCTTCCACTCGTGAGCGCACTCACCGCAGCTTATAAGAAGCAGCATAGTTGTAACGAACAGTAAAATAATCAACAGCTTTTTCACATTTTCTCTCCTTTGACAAATTTTTCGCCAAATATTTGACTGAATTAAAATCGCCGAGTATTAATTTGCGCGTCTATTGAAAAAAATTTCCTCAAAGAGCGCATACTGTTAGTAATAATAATTATAAAACATTTTTAGGCGCTTTTCAAGAGATTTTATTTTATTTTGATTTTTCGTAGAATTGTCTAAAATCCAAAGCGCAATTTTGGGTAATATGCGAAAACACTTTTCGGAAAAAAGCAGAAAGCAAAAACGCCTATGCCAACCAAGTCGCTCCAAAAAGGCATAAGCGTTTTTATTATGTTATGATATCCTTATCAGGACTTTTTAGCTACCTTTTCCATATGCTCCTTTGTAAGACGAAGCTGACGGAGGTAGTTCTCGTTCATAAGTCCCTTTGTGTCAATCGGAACCTCCCAGGTTAAAGCGCCGCCCATACCGAGAATATACTCGGTGTAGGAGCTGACGAGCCCATCGGGAAATCTCGGCTCGTCTGTCTTTACGAGGTGTCCCCAGTCACGGCCGAGGGAGCAAAGCAAATGATACTGCATCGGTGCTTCACTGATAGGCACAACGCCTGCCTGCTTGGTTTTAATCTTAATCGGGAATCTGTCAAAAGCGATGGGAAGGAAGGTTGCAAGCTCGCCTGCCGTGTAATCGTCTTCGACGGTCATTGATTCCGTAGGAAGCTTCCAGCCGTTATTAAATGCAAGAAGCGCGTTCGGATTGCCTGCGCGCAGCGCCGCCGCAAAGCTTTGGAAATTAGGTCTTTCGGGATAGTTATACATAATATCGGGGAAATAGCAGGAATCCACCCACCACGCGCTGACCTTGTCGCCGTAACGCAACGACCATTCCTTTATAACCTCTTCCCATTTGAGCTGGAAATCGGCCTGCCTGTCGTTATCTATCACACCCGTTTCTCTGTTCTTTAAAAAATGCCAACCAAGCTTTTGCGGTCCTTCACTGGGCATATAAAGGCAAAGACGTATGCCGTAGGGTTTAAGCGCCTCGTAAAGCGCCAATGGCAAATCGCGCCTTGAGCATTTTGACGGATATTCATCCATAAATCTATCGTAGGCGGAGTTCGGAGCGTTATAGTGTCCCGATGCCTGACCCATAGTGAAATATACCCATTTTGCGCCCACCTCGTGGGCCTGTCGCGCGAGCCCCTCTGCGTCAAAGCCCTCGGTTTGCTCGTTCCATTCCTCACTGGAAACCGACGGATCGTTATGCTTCACTAAGTAGTGAACGAAAATGCCGTAGTTACCCTTCATAAAGTTTTCTCTCATGAGAAGTTCCTCTTTTCCCATAAATTTCTAAATCTTGTGCTATTCTGCCCGTTGCTTTAAAATAGCCGAGCCGACAACACCATTATAAACGATCGCGTGGCGTTTTTCAATACGGTTTTTAAAATTTTCCCTTTTCAGTTTTAAAGCGAAATTCTCACGAAAAACCTTATTTAACGCTTATTGTAATGTTACCCGTGCTTGTCGTTACCTCACATCTTCCGCCCGTCGCGGAATCGGGAACTCTGACTCTGCCCGTGTTTGTTCTTGTTGTAAACATTTTACTCGAAAGAAGTGTTCCCCTGACGTCACCCGTGTCGGTTTCAATGAAAATCTGTGCAGCATCGGAATCTATGAATTTAACGTCACCCGTGCTTCTTAAAATATCGAATTTACCGGAAGCTGTGACAGCGAAAAGCTCAATATCGCCCGTGTTTCCGTCCGAGATCAGATCGCGGCAGCTGACGCGCGAAATTTCAACATCACCCGTTGAAACACGGATTTTGACGTCACCCGCGCAAGCAATGTCCGAAAGCTCGATTTTGCCCGTTGAAACGGCAAGCTCAAGGTCACCGACCTCACCGCCCGAAATCTCAATATCTCCCGTGCTGGTTTTTGCGTAAACGACCTCTGCTCCGGGATTTCGTATCTCTACATCACCGGTAGATGCCGTTACAATAACCGTATCTCTGACGGGCGCGGAAAATTCAACGTCACCCGTGCTTACCAAAATCTCGGCATAAGCGAACTTAACCTCACGCGAAACCTCTATATCCGACGTGTCGGTCTTTATAAAAAGCTCCGAATACTCCGCCTCAGGTAGATACACGGTAATGCCCGTGTCAT
>JAZORS010000223.1:0-7331 GCA_045656725.1 Eubacteriales bacterium
CATATCGGCAATATCGCCAAACGACGTGTCGGGGCAAAGCTCCCCTCTTAGGCTCTGAACTATCCACATTCCCGTGATATTTTTCTGGTATCTCGTATATCCCGGTCCGCCCTCGTTTGAGTAGCCAGAAAGCCTGCTTCCTTCATCGGTAATAGCCTCGTCGCACTTAACGCCGAGAAGCGACCATGTGCCCGAGGAAATATAGGGCGCATTCTCCGTCATATCTATTGCCTCAACGGCACTTGCCGTATCGTGCGTCGGAACTAAAACGACCTCGCAGTCGCCGCCGAGCTCCGAAACAAGCTCACCCTTTAAATTGCCGACAAGCGCGCCGGGCAAAGAAAGAGGCTTGATAAGCGACTTCGGATATCCGAGCGCCTCAAAAAGCTCGGGGTCAAATTCTTTCGTCTTGGCGTTTACAAGTCCTGTTGTGGTTGCGTCCGTATATTCTTTAAGCTTCTTGCCCGTCAATTTATACATAAAGTATTCGGGAAGCATAAGAAAATCCGTAACCCCCGCAAGCCGTCCCGCTACCTTGTCCGCATAAAGCTGATATACGGTATTGAATTTTTCAAAGCTGATGCCGCATCTTCGGTAAAGCTCATCTGCGGAAACTATGCCGTGCACCGAATCTATCACCGAGTCCATTCTTCCGTCGCGGTATGCGTAAGTCGGTTTTACCTCCTCGTCACCCCGAAGAAGCACGTAATCAACACCCCATGTATCAATGGAAAGTGATTTTATTTTTCCGTACTTTTCAAACGCCTTTTTTATTCCCGTCTTAATCTCAGAAAAAAGCCGCTCCGTATCCCAGATAAGACTGCCCCCAAGCTTATCCATACCGTTAGGGAAGCGGTATATTTCGTCTGTTATGATTTTTCCGCCCTCGTTATATCCTACGATATGTCTTCCGCTTGATGCGCCTATATCAATAGCAAGGTAATAATTCATTTAAACGCCTCCGTGACAACAGCTGTTTTTTATCTCAATTATACCTTAATTATATCTTTTTTAGTTCTCCTTGTCAACCGAATCGGGAATTTTTCGGCTCTTTTTGCCTCACTCTCCCACCTTTTCGCAAAAATTCAAAATTTTTTTACATTTTTCTTGACAACTATATATATATATGTTAAAATATAGTAAATATCTATATATTTTAAAATTTAAGGAGAGAAACTATGCCCGAGATTAAATATGAGGTTGTTGAAACCGTAGGTATCGTCAGCGAAGGCAAGAATGGCTGGAACAAGGAGCTTAAACTCATCAGCTGGAACGAAAGAGAACCCGTTTATGATGTTCGCACTTGGTCGCCCGACCACGAGAAAATGGGCAAGGGTATAACTATCACGAAGGAAGAAGCAAAAGCTCTTCGCGATATGCTCAACACCTTGAATCTTGACTGATAAAGCTCGCAAAACGTACATAAAAAAGGGCAGAGAATGGCTTTGTGTTCTCTGCTTTTTTTATAACTATCGCTTTGCGTGAGCAACTGTAATATTTTGTATTTTCTTTTGCTTTTTCGAGAAAAAAGTGTAAAAATATGTAAAATTATCTTGACTAAATCCGCGTGTTCCTATATAATAAAATTGGAAAATTTAAATCAAAGGATAATTTAACATGCTTGAAAAAATCAAAAAATTCGGCTGGGGCTACGTTCTTCTTTTTATAATGCTTTTAGCTGTTGGCGTATGCCTTCTGTCATTCAACAACACCCTTGAAATCGTAGCAATCGTTATGGGTGTTATTATGATGCTTTTCGGAATCGTTTTCTTCATTCTGACACTGGCTAATAAGCACCGAGGTGTAAATTTTGCGTTCAGAATAACGTTTAGCATTATCGCCCTTGTTTGCGGCGCGGTTACGGCAATCTCCAAATCAGATGCAATCGAAATTCTCGTTTCATTTATTGCTCTGTTTCTCATTATGGACGGCTCGTTTAAGCTGCAAACAACCGCCACTTCAAAAAGATACAAGCTTGCACTCTGGTGGCTGATACTTATTCCGGCAGTCCTCACTATAATCGGCGGCTTTATAGCCATGCGTATAAGTCCCGCAAGCAATGATGTGCCTATCATTCTCGGTATTACCGTTATAATCGATGCCATAGCAAATCTTCTTTCCGCGTTCTATATTGCAAAATACGAGTCGGTTATGAAGAACGATATAATTGATGAATATCTTATAAAAACCAAGCAAAACGACGAGAAAGATAATCATAAGGCAACGCAAAACGGTGAGCAAGACAATCAATAGATATAGCTTATAAAACAAAAAACGGACAGAGAAATTTCACGTTCTCTGTCCGTTTTTTGCTCCGGACTATTTCATAAAAAAGCCGAGTATATTCGAGAATATGGAGCTTTTCGCCTGCTCCTCGCCCTCGTCAGATCCGACGATGCGGCTTATCATCGAAGCAAGGGATTTCGCCACGTTTATCTGCTCCCCGATTGCCGCCTCCTCCGCCGATATAATATCGCGGCAGTTTTCAAGCTTTTCGCTGACCGCAAGAAGCTCCGGAGAGAAAACACCCTTGATTTTCTTTTCAATATAATCCTTGCCGAATTTGCGCTTGATAAAATCAATTCCAAGGGAAATTTTCTTGTTTGAATCCGCTATCATATCAAGAAACGGCTCAACGAGCTTTTCATTGGGAGTTTCCGTCATAACGACTCTTATCTGTCCTTTCCCGTCGGGATAAAGGCGTATCTGTCTTGAATTGGGCATCTCAACGAAGTTAAGCTCAATTTTATAAAGCTCCTGTCCCTCGGAATCAACCGTTGCCACAGCGCTTGCCGCGGCGATATATTTTTCTCCGCCGAAATCAAGCACACATTCGTGCGGCTCGTAAAATCCCGCCGTAAAGCTTATACCGTGGCCGCCCTCGGTAAACGTTATTCTGACCGCGCCCCCCTCGCGTGCTATCTCAAAGGACTCAATCCCCCCGAGAAAATTATTCTGCATAACGCGGATAAAAACGGGCAAGACACCGTGATTGTTGTCCGCTACGGTATATTTTCCCAAAACTCTGTCCCAGCGGCTGTCGTAAGGACGCGCGTCGGCAAAGCCGAGAAGATATTTAAGTCCGCGCTGGGGGGTAAGGTGATTTACCCAACGTCTTGAATCGAAAAATCTCGCTTCCTTTGCGCGAAGAAGCGCCGCGCCATCCTTTGAATAGACACGCATAAGGTCGTCCTCGGAAAGAAAGCGGCGTATTATCGAAAGCGCGGGGCTCACCTGAAAGAGCTCGTTATTTCCTGAGCTTATGACTGCAACGATATTGTTTTTCGGGCATACCCACACGTTTTGCCCAAGCATTCCGCTGAACAAAAACTCGTCGCTTTCCCTCTCAACCCATAGATGATAGCCGTAATTGAAGTCACCGAGTGTTTCGCTGGTTTCCGCATGCGGTCTTGTGCTTTCCGCTATCCAGCGCTCCGAGAG
Organism: Eubacteriales bacterium; assembly: GCA_045656725.1. Classification (GTDB taxonomy): domain Bacteria; phylum Bacillota; class Clostridia; order Oscillospirales; family CAG-272; genus UBA1740. Next base: position 3,442 of record JAZORS010000223.1, read on the forward strand.
TATGCGTTCTTTTCCGAAACGTCCGCGCCCAAGCATCATAACGCCGATTTTTGCCCAGCTTTCAACCGACATATGAAGTCCCCAGCCGCCTTTTTCTATACCCGTTGAGCTCTTTTCCCAGAAATAGTTTTTAATTCCCAGCGGCTCAAAAAGCCTGCTCTCCAAAAATTCCGAAATACCCATTCCCGCAATTTTTGAAACTATAACGGCGAGTATGTAGGAATTCATACTGTTATATTTAAAGCCGGAGCCGGGCTCTTCCGTCACCTCGGAGGAAAAGAATGCTCTGCACCAATCCGCCTCGGTCACACTGCCCGCCTCGGAAAATTTAACGAAGCTGGACATCGTAAGAAGATGCCTTACGCTTATCTTATGAAAGAGCTTATGCTCGTTTTCGCATCTGTATTCGGGAAGAAGCTCGACAACGGGAGTGTCAAGGTCGAGCCGCCCCTCGTCAACAAGAAATCCAACCGCAAGGCCCATCACCGTCTTTGACATTGAATGGGCGAGGTGGCGCGTATTTACACCGTAGCCCTCTCGAGAGCACTCGCATATAACCGCACCGTCCTTGATAACTATTAAGCTGTGTATATTCGCGCGCGCCTCTGCCTCAAGCTCTCCGAGCATCGCGTAAAGAAGCAAGGAGCTGACTCCGTGCCTTTCCGGTCTTTCGCGGCGGAAATATTTATTTTCCTTGCCGGAAATTTCGGTTTTTGCGGCTTTGTACGGCACGACCGAAGGGTTTTTCTTGCCCGTAAGAGCAAGGCCCGTTATAAAATCAATAGAACGTTTTGTCCACTTTTCCATCTTTCACCTGTTTTTCTTTTATTCCGCAAGCTTTTTTGCTTTCTTCGCCCTATGGCTTATAAACGACGGCAAATAAAAGCAAGCCGGTACAGTTATATACAAAGCATATATAATCAAAGTGACGAAAATCTTATCAAGCCCTCCGAAGATAGCGGGCAAAAATGCTGACGTGCCGCGGAAAAACATATAATCGGCGCCAACCGTATAGTTGACTATATTCGCGGGAACGGACATAATCAATGAGGGTATGCACGGCAAAAACAAGCAAGAAACGCTCACAGCGCCCGTATAACGGTGATAGCCCGACAAAAGCATCGTCAGACAGGTAAAGAGCATTATCGAGTGATATACCATCGAATGCATTGCCGAAAACGAGATAATTGAATAGCGGTAAAGCACCGTCATCGGATAGAAAAAGTTGACGGTGGCGCCAAGGAACCCGAGCGTGCAAACGTAGCCGCAGGCAGCCCTCTTTACCTTGCCCTTGCCCCAGATGGCAAACGGCATTGCGTACATAAAAATACTGCACGGGTATAAGGGTAAGATTCCCGTAAGCTCTAAACGCACGGTATTGCCCGTCGTGCTTTCCCAAACGATTTTCACCACCTCAAGCACGGTCACCGTCGCCCACAAAGCAATAAACGTGGGCTTTATAAGCTTATCCTTTTTATGTATCTTCACCGCGAAAAAAACGACAGCGGCAACGAAAACGGCAGCTACCGCAAGATGAAGCGGCGTGAACATAGTGCCGGGCAGCTCCTCTGCCGGCGGCAGCTTGTCTTTATGCGTGAAAAAGTTTTTCAGTAAGTATTTTAAATCTTTCATTATTTTTTATTCACCTTATACTTATTTGATTATCCCATAAGTGAAGAAAAACCAATAAGGTCGGCAAGAAGCCCGAATACGAGTCCCGAGATGAAAATCACCGCCGCTACGGCAAGATTTTCCTTAATATTTCTGTTCACCCTGAAAAGAACGAGAAGTCCGACGCCCGCGCCCGAAAAAAGTCCTGCCATCATCGTGCCGACCGTTATGTAGCCGTCGACGCAAAGGGTTGAGAGAAGCACGGATATGGCGCAGTTGGGAACAAGACCGACAAGAGCCGAAATCAAGTGGCTGACAACGGGTCTTGCATATAGAATATCCGAAAGATTTTCCTCACCGATAAAATAGACGGCACTGTTTAAGAGAATACTTATAAGAAGAACGAAGCCGCCTATTGTAAGAGTATGATGGAGCGCCGAGAAAAAGATTCCTCTTTCGCAGTGGCAGTTATCGTTTTCGCAAATGGCGTCAATATCCAGCTCTCTTTTTTTAACACGCATAAGGCGCAAAACCAAATCAACGAGGAAGCCGATTAAAATTCCGACGAAAATCTTATAGCCGATTATAGCGAAAATCGCGCCCGCTCCGACCTTGCCGGAAATCATAATTGCAATCATCTCGTCAGAGGTCGAAAGGAAAACGGCAACGAGAGCGCCCATGCTTATAACACCGCCGGTGTAAAAATTTGCCGCCACGGCTGAAAATCCGCATTGGGGTATTGCGCCAAGAGATGCGCCGATAACAGGGCCGAGCGCCCCCGCCTTGCTTATCGTTACCTCAAGCTTGTCCGATGCCTTGTGCTCTATAAATTCCATAAGAAGATAAGCGAGGAAAAGAAATACGGCTATCTTTAACGTATCCAAAAAGCCGTGAAGCACCGCCTCGTGTAAAAATTCGCCGAAATCAAAGCCGGCATTTAACAAAAATCCACTCATCTTTTTGCCTCCCCTCCCGCAAGACAGCTACGGCAAGTGCCGAGAAGAAGGGTTGCCGCATCCAAACGAAATCCGCCCTTTTCAAAAATATTTTCCTCAATACTTTTAGAAATCAAGCTGTCAATATGGAAAAGCCGACCGCAGCCGTTGCACTTCAAATGCATATGTGCCTTGCATTTTTCCTTGTCTATATACTGATAGGTGACCTTTCTTGAACACACGTCGTTAATTCTCCTTATCTCTCCCTCGCGCGTCAGGCGGGAAAGATGACGGAAAACCGTGCTTCTTGCCACGGAAGAAAGCGCCTCCGAGGACGCTATCTGTTCAGCCGTAAAGCTTTTGTCGGGCGACTTAGCCATAAAAGCAATTATTCTTTTTCTGCTTTCTGTGTTGTACTGCATACTGTCTCCAAAATAAAAAAATTAAAAACGTAACTCAAATTCAAATTGTTAAAAAACGCGAAGCGTGGGTAATTATACGCATTTTCGCTTGAAAACGGCACAATTTGACACTAACTCTCAATTTGCCGATGTTATATAATACAATTATTTTAATATTTTGTCAAGTGCTTTTTATATTTAAGAGAAAAACGGCAAAAAATTATTAAAAGCGCGAAAGAAAAGACAAACGAAAGAGGGAACAAATTTGTTAGCACTCTCTTTCCGTGAGTGCTAATGTTTACACTTTGTCAATACTTTATTGTTCATTTGTTAACAATGTAATGCTAAACTATAAACAGCTACATAGAAAGATTGCTAATTTTTTAGGCAGGGCAAGGGAGGTTAGAATATGGATTTTGAAAAATTCACCCGTAATACCGCCGAGGCCGTGAGCCGCGCGGAAAAGACGGCAAGAGAGCTGAAAAACCCGTCAGTTGAGCCCTTGCATCTGTTTTTTGCCCTTATTTCCGACACGGGTGGGCTGGTCGGCGAACTTGCCGCCACCTCCGGCGCAAATCTGAGAGGCTTGATTTCCGACTCGGAAAATAAGCTTCGCTCCTTGCCCACCGTATCGGGTGGCACAGAGCCATACGCCTCACGTGATTTTGTCGCAGTTATAGATTCGGCAGAGAAAATCCGTGACTCGTTCGGTGACAGCTTCACCTCGGTTGAGCATCTTATGCTCTCGCTTTTTGATAAAGCCGACAGGGAGCTTTCAAAAATATTCAAAAACAATAATTTTGAGCGCACGGCATTCAGCGATGCGCTTGGAAAGATACGAGGTAATAAAAAAGTGATGAATGACAATCCCGAAAGCACGTATAATCCGCTTGAAAAATACGGTCAGGACCTCGTTAAGCTCGCAAAGGAGCACAAGCTCGAC
>JAZORS010000224.1:0-8857 GCA_045656725.1 Eubacteriales bacterium
CGACGTGCGCTACTGCAAGGATAAAACTCTTGCAACCGTTAAGGAATGGCAAATCAAAAAGCTCGAATATAAGGCAGAAATTCTCCCCTGCCAGATTCATATTATTTCCGACGATCCCGACGGGCTCGCAGGTATGAACCAGAAAAAATTTGCACGTGCAATGGCTGCGCGTTCAAAAACGATAAAGCCCATAAGAAACAAGATGGAAAACAAATATCAGTGGTGCATCGCTGCCGTGCCCGGTAAAGAATGGGCTAAAAAGCTCTTCCCCGAATTAAGAGCAAGTGCTGCTGTTGAAAAGCTCTGGGAAGCGATACTCACCGCTTCAAGAGTTTTCGAGGACCCCATCAAAGAATGGGATATGCACAACAAAAATCTTGCAAAGCGCTGTGAATATCTTAACTCGCTCGGAATTAAAGAGCTTCATTACAAAGCTTCAAACGGAACTGACCTTAAAGTAGGACTTATTCCCGATGCGCTCTTTATGGCAGGCGGCGAGGAAACGCTCGGCTCGGGCATTTTCTACAACCCCAACATTCCCTCCGAGGAAGCGTTCACCTCTCCTATGAAGGGTGAGGCAGAGGGTATAGTTTATTCCTCTATGCCCCTTTCCTACGGCGGACAGCTTATTGACAATTTCTTTATGAAATTCGAGGGCGGAAAGGTCGTTGAGGTTGGCGCTGAAAAGAACGCCACGCTTCTGCGCGAAATTATCTCAATGGATGAGGGGGCGGCATATCTCGGTGAATGCGCGCTCGTTCCCTATTCTTCACCTATCAGAGAAAGCGGAATTCTTTTCTACAACACCCTTTTTGACGAAAACGCGGCTTGCCACCTTGCGATAGGACGCGGCTTTACCAATCTTCTTCGCGATTATGAAAAATACACCGAAGAAGAAGCTCACGAAAAAGGAATTAACGATTCGGTCACGCACGTTGACTTTATGATTGGCACGAAGGACCTTGAAATAAGCGCAACGACTCACGACGGAAAAACGGTTAAAATATTTGAAAACGGAGAATGGGCATTTTAAGCTACCGTACACATTGATATAAAAAAGAGCAAGTAGAAGGATTTTCCCTTTCAGCTTGCTCTTTTTGCTTTGCGTTTTTGTTTTATTATTCTCTTGCCAATTTTATAAGCTCGTTTCTGGAAGCGGAAATCAGGCGGGAACGCTCCTTTATGTAGGCCTCGAGTCCTTTTGGAACCTCCTCTCCGTATTCGGAAAATGATGATGAGCGCAAATTTCTTTCCTCGCCTATAAGATAGAAGCTTCCGTTTTCGGAAAGATATGCCTCCGAGTCCTCTGACAAAACGTCGGAATTACGGCGAAGCGCCTCGATAAGTGACAGAAGACTGGAAAAACGGTAAATTCTGATTTCCGATGAAAGCATAGCAATTCTATCCGAGCCGACGATTGAGCGCTCCGCGCTTTTTGAAAGAACACCGAGCTTGGTTATAAAAATTTCCGCGCTTGAATGAGCCGGATAAAACTGAATAAGGACCTTTTCACCCTTTGAGTCAAAACCGCATTTTATCTTCGCTTCGTCAAGAATTTGCCAGAAAGCCGTTCTAACCTCTTTATCTGCGTAATCAAGCTCAGAGGAATCCAGCCCGTATTTTTTCATTTCTGACTTTGTAAGCATTATTTTGAGCTTGCTTTCGCTGATAACCAAAAATTCCATACTTAACACCTCGCCTCCCTATCTATTATATAAAATCCGTCCTTTTTTTGATATAACGAAGTGTTTCTAAAAATGTTCCATTATGGTAAAAAACAAAGATAAATAAAGATTTTTGGCAGTTTTTACATTATTTTAATTCTGAAACTATTGATTTTCCCTTTTTATTATGGTAGAATTACTCTCGGTGAGTTCGTAACCATCCTCACCTAATCGGCACAGCCGAAATAAAAAACAAAACTAAGGAAAACAAAAAATGAAAAAGAATTCTACCCTTTATCTCACCCGCGCCGCGATGATAGCGGCACTGTACGTCGCGCTTACTTACCTTTCGTCTGTTTTCGGTCTTTCAAGCGGAGCAATTCAGCTTCGTATTTCCGAAGCACTCACTATTCTTCCGATTTTCTTTCCGGAAGCGGTTATCGGACTGACGGTCGGTTGCCTTCTTTCAAACATTCTTGTCGGCAGTGTTTTATGGGACGTTGTTTTCGGCACTCTCGCAACCCTAATCGGAGCTCTCGGCGCAAGGTTTTTAAGGAATCTTCCTCACAAGCTGAAATGGCTTGCCACAGTTCCGACTATTCTTTCAAACGCAGTTATCGTGCCCTTTGTTCTCATATACGCTTATATGCTTGAAGGCGCGTATTTCTATTTCCTTTTCACAGTATTTGTCGGTGAATTTATTTCGGCGGGAATTTTTGGTTCGCTCCTTTATTACTTTATAAAAAAGCGCGGATTTTCACACTTTGGTATAAACCGTGACAATGACCAAGAAAACCGATGATTAAACTTAATTCAAAAAGAGCGTGGGCTCATTTAAACTGCCCACGCTCTTTTTTGTTGTTTTTAATTATATCAGTCAGCAAGCCATTTATCAAGATTTGCCTTGACAAAATCATCGTCGGAAAGATGAGGATACATTTTATAGATTCTGTCAATTTCCTCGTTCTGACCGGGTGACATTGTTTCTTCGGGATTAAGACACCAGATGCCCTTGAAAAGCCCTTGACGGCGAAGCACCTCATGGAGTCCTGCAATACAGCCCTTAAAGCCGTTTGCAGTGTCAAAGAATACTGCGTTTGTGTCGGTTACCTCGTTTGCGAGCTTCAATACGTCAGCGGGGATAGTATCGCCCACCTTTACCTTGCGAAGCGACTCAAACATTTCAACCGCTTTTTTAGTCCATACGGACCAGTGACCGAGAAGACCGCCGACAAAACGCTTTTCATACGTTTTTCCGTCAACGTTAAAGCTATAATTTGTAACAAGGTCAATTACGATATTGTCGTCGTTACCCGTGTAAAGAGCGATTTCGTCGCTTCTTTTAGAGGTTGCCGCCGCACGAACTACGTCGAGGGTGCAATATCTGTTAAAGGGCGCTGCCTTGATTGCAACTACGCCGGGGATTGCGCATATTCTTTCCCAGTAGTTGTATGTAAACACTCTACCGCCAACAGAGGGCTGAAGATAGAAGCCGATTACGGGAAGCACCTTTGCAACCGCCTCGGTGCGCTCTACCATTTCGTCCTCCGACAAATCGTTAAGTCCGCCGGGTGAAAGAAGAACTGCATCGTAGCCAAGGCTCTTTGCAAGCTCAGCTTCCTTAACTGCCTGTTCACGTTTACCGCAAGCGCCTGCTACCATAACTATGGTTTTGCCGGTTTTCTCTTCATATTTTCTTGCTTCGTCAACGGCAAGCTTCAAAACGGGCTCAAGAAGATTGTGCTGGGGCTGTCTGATTTCGAACTGAGTCGTGTGAACGGCAACGGCAAGTCCGCCGACACCGGAATCAAGATAATATCTTACAACAGCTCTCTGACGGCGCTCGTCAAATTGACGGTTTTCGTCAAGAGCCAAGGGATTTGCGGGAATAACTGTTCCCTCGTGAAGCTTTTTAAGCGCAAGTTCATGTCTTGTCATATCAGTAACTACCTTTTCTTTCTTCAAAATGAGTGGGTTTATCTATAACTCTGCCACCGTCAAGGATATATTCTGCCTGCCACTTGATAAGCGTTTCCGCAGAAACCTCGGGATAGCCGAAAATTTCCATAGCACGTCCTGCATTGTTAAGATATGCATTGGGCTGTTCCTCTCCGACAAATTCGGGCTCTTTTCCAAGAAGTGCGCCAAGGCGCTTTGCCGCATAGCGAATCGAAACGGTTTCAGGACCTGTTACGTTCATCTTTTTAGCGGGCGCTTCAGCATGAAGAAGTCCTCTTATTGCTATCTCGTTTGCGCTACCCTGCCAGATAAAGTTAAATACAGGTGTGGACAGAGATATAGGCGTTCCGTCAAGAATCTTTTTAGCAACATCGTAAAGAACGCCGTAGCGAAGGTCAACGGCAAAGTTAAGGCGATAGATAAACACCTTCGTTCCGTACTGATTTGCCGCATACTCAAATGCTCTTTCACGGGCAAGACAGCTCATAGCGTATTCACCGATAGGTCCGACTCTGTCGTCCTCTGTGCATCCGCCGCTTGCAAGAGGTACTATAGGATAGATATTTCCCGATGAAAATACTACTATGTTCGATTTTCTGAATTTATATGCAACAAATGCAGGAAGCGTTGAATTCATAGCCCAGGTAAGATATTCCTGGCCGTCTGTTCCGAATTTTCTTCCCGCCATATAAATAACGTTCTCAACCTCGGGAAGCGAATTAAGAGAATCGTTATCAAGAAGGTCGGCGCTGATCGTTTCAACGTCATTATCGTGAAGAAGCTTAAGCGCAATAGGATCGCTGAATCTCGAAACCGCAATTACACGCTTTTCGATTCCCGCCTTTTTTATTGCGTTTTTAGCGAGAAGGCAGAGGGTGGGACCCATTTTTCCGCCTGCGCCAAGCACCATAATGTCGCCTTTGATTTTCTGAATGTCGCTAACGAGCTTATCACTGGGCGTCGTCAGCATTTCATTGAGTTTTTCTTCTGTCCACATAAAATTTCTCCTTTATGAATTTATGTATTCGTTTTTTGTAAGAAGCTGTTTGAAGTTTTCTTTGACACGCTTTGCCTCCTCGGCTTCGCCGAAGAGAAGATCAACTGCGGTAAGAGCCATTATCTTCGCAGGAAGAATATAGGCGAGCTCGGGATCGGAAATTTTAAATTCTTCACTGTGCGCCGAGCCGAAATAACCGCCCATTGTGGGCTGAATTGTCGGAATTATATGGCTGAGGTCACCAACGTCGGACGAGCCTACCATATCGATTCCACGGTAGATTTTATCCTCGGGAATGAATCTTTTTGCGTTTTCCGCAAAGATTTCACTCATATCGGAATTCTGTATAAGAGGAAGATAGCCCTTCAGGTTCTTTATCTCTGCCTTTGCGCCTATTGCATAGGATGCGCCCTCTATTGCACGGTCAACCTTTTCAGACGCATCGGCTATCGCCTTGAAGTTTGCTCCTCTGACGTAGGTTTCCATCGTAACCTTTGCAGGAACTATATTTACAAGCTCGCCGCCACTCGTTATTATGGGGTGAACTCTTATTCTGTCCTCGTCACGAAATGTTTCTCGTTGCGCATGTATGCACATGAGCGCCGCCATTGCGGCATTAAGAGCGTTTACGCCCTCGTGCGGTGCGCCTCCGGCATGCGCCGCTTTACCCTTAAATTCAACGGTTTTTGCAACAAAGCCAAGACTGCTTCCGCCGATTATTGCGGCAGAATCGGGTGTGTGTCCCTCGGCATGAACCATCATTGCCATATCAACGTCATCAAAATCGCCCCTTGCGATAAGCTCCTGCTTTCCGCCGAGGAATTTTATATCGCCGCTCCTGACTAAACTCTCACGGTATCCGATTTCAACGTATTCCTCTGCAGGAACAGCAAAAAAGCAAACGTCACCGCCAAGGTATTCCTTAACTGACGAAAGACCTATCGCAGAGCCGATCATTGCGGCAATCTGCGCATTGTGACCGCAGGCGTGCGCCGCACCGGTCAGCTTATCGGCATCGGGGTTGGTAGGACAGCTGACAGCGTCAAGCTCACCCATAACGGCAAGGGTTATATCGGATTTTTTACCCGCCATTCTACCCTTGACGCCGGTTATCGCAAGTCCCGTTTCACACTTGATACCGAGCGCTTCAAGCTCCTCTGAAACAAGAGCCGCCGTTTTATTTTCCTTATATCCGAGCTCGGGATTTTTTAAGATTTTCTCACCGATAGCAATTATTTTTTCACGGTTTTCGTCAATTACGCCGAGCAGTTTTTCTTTGATTTGTTCCTTATTCATATTAAATCCCGCATTCCTTTTATCGAAATTTTATTTTTCGAGATATTCTATTATCATATCCGAAACAAAAAGCGCTCTTTTGGATATTTCAAGAGAATCCGAAAGATTTACGCCGAGTACCCCGGAAAGAGTGTGCATATTTGAAAAATATGAAAACTCAAAGTTCATAAGGGATATAACTATCTGCATTTCGTCCGCATCCTGCCTGAAAATTCCCATTTCCTTTCCACGCTTTATCTGCTCTTTTATGTAGTCGATTGTGGGAGCTTTTATTGCGGAAACTTCATTTTTTTGAAGATAGCTTGCATTGTTAAGGTTTTCCCACATAAGAATCCTGACAAACGAGGGGTTGGATTCAAGGAAGCGGAAGCTTCCGTAAACGATATTTTTTATCGCAAGCTCGGGCGAGATGTCCTCTACATAATAGTTTTTTTCATACTCTGCAAGACGGCTGTAAACCTCCTCAAGCACGCACCTGTAAAGCTCTTCCTTGCTCGTGTAATGCTCGTATATCATTCGCTTGTTTACGCCTGCGGATTCCGCTATGGAATCTATCCTTGCGCCAAAGATGCCCTTTTCGGAAAATTCAGCTTCTGCAGCTGATAAAATCTTTTGCTTCGTTATCAACGATTTTTTAGCCTGCGTTTCTCCCATAGGACCTCCTTGTCATAAAAGTAACTATATGGTTATTTTATCACATACACCGTATCTTTGTCAAGCGATAATTATAAAATAATTAAAGTTGCAAAACAACTTGACTTTAAGGAGCTCCCGTATTATAATAATGGTAACTAAATCGTTCGTTTTTGCATAACATCAAAAAATCCACGGTTTTATTTTAGGAGGGCAAAATGTTTAAAATTGCTATTGTTGGAACAGGTCTAATCGGTATTCACCACGTTACCGCCATAAAACAGGTTGAGGGTTGCGAGCTTGTAGCTCTTTGCGATATAAATGAAGCGGTTGTTAAGCCTCTTGCCGAGGAATACGGAGTTCCATACTTCCTTGATTACAAGGAAATACCCGAAAAAGTTGACTGCGATGCAGTAATCCTTAATCTCCCTCACGGACTTCACTGCGAAAGCACCATATTCTTCCTTGAAAAAGGCATGCACGTGCTCCTTGAAAAGCCGATGGCTAACACAGTTGAGGAATGTGACAAAATGATTGCGGCGGCAAACAAAAGCGACAAAAAGCTCGCTATTGCTCACCCCCAGCGTTATTACGATGCGGCAAAGAAGATAAAGGCAATTTGCGAATCCGGAGAACTTGGTAAGCTTGTTATGATAACCGAGCAACGCTCTATCAACTATTTCCTTGATTCACGCCCCAGATGGTTTTTGAGCAAAAAAGGCGCAGGCGGCGGAATTGTTATGAACTACGGCGCTCACGCTCTTGATAAAATCAAGTCCATTACCGGCGCAAAGGTTACCTCTATTTGTTCAAACTGTGATAACTTCTTAACCGACCACGATATTGAAGGTCACGCACAGATTTTGGGCAAGCTTGATAACGGAGCAAGCTTTACCGTTACCTTCTCCGGTTACGCGCGTTTGCCGTATGAAACTATGTACTATTTCACAAAGGGTGCAATTCGCTCGCAAAACAGCTCAACTCTTGAAATAAACCGTGGCACGAAGATCTGGGTGAAGGATACCGAGTGCCGCGCCGATTCACAAGTAATTTTGCAGGAAATCGAAGAGTTTGTTAAGCTTATGAACGGCGAAGAATCAACGCTTCCCACCCCCGAATTCGGCAGAGAGGTTATCGCCTCCATTGAGAAAATATACGAAAACCAGATCTGATTTGGACGTTTAATATTTTAATATATAGGAGAAAAATATGTTCATTCCAAGAGTAAAAAACGAACAGCTTTCGGGCGAAAGAAAAACGCTTTCGTTCCCCATCAAGCTCTATCTTATTGATAAACCAAGCCGTGAGCTTCTTTTAGTTCTTAAAGAATTTATGCCCTACTTAACCTTTTCCGTGGTTGAGGACAAAGACGGCGCCGATATGATATTTTCCGTGCGCCCCGGTATTTCAGAAAAGAAGGAATACTACGAAATCATATCTACAAAAGACTCATTCGTTGCAACGGCAAAGGATAAAAGAGGTCTTATAAATGCGGCGGCAACGCTTGCGCAGATGGTAAGCTACGAAAACGGCGAATTCACCCTCGCTCTTGGCGAAATCCGTGACTATCCCGACAAAGAATACCGTTGCTATATGGAGGACACGGGAAGAAAATATATCCCGATAAACGAATTCAAGAGCCACATTCTTTTGCTCGCAAAAGCAAAGATGAACAAGTTTCACTGGCATCTTATGGACTCGCAGGGCTATTCAATAGCGTTTGAAGCCTGCGAGGGCGTTCAATCCCCCGACAAGGACGGACGAAAATACTCGAAAGACGAGGTAAAAGAGCTTATCGAGTACGCTTCCCTTTTTGAAATTGATATTATTCCCGAGCTTGATATTCCCGGCCACGGACGTGCGCTTCTCGAAACTCACCCCGAGCTTGCATGCGACGTAAAAACGGGCACCCTTCACGGCTGGGCGCTTTGTGCAGGCAGCGAAAAGACATATGAGTTTATTTCGAAATTGTTTGCTGAGGTTGCAAGCCTTTTCCCGTTTGATTACATACATATCGGTACGGATGAAATTGACGTGCGCGATCATACTGAAGTTTTACGTCAGCCACATCACGACTGGGACGAATGCGAGGTTTGCAAGAAAAAATTTGCTCCTCTCGGTTACAAAACTACCACTGAAAAGTTTTACTATTTCGTAAGACGTGTTTACGCTATCGTTACATCCCTCGGCAAAAAGATGATGATGTGGAACGATTACGTTGATATTTCAAAATCCCCTGATATTCCCCGTGATATTCTTATAGATTTCTGGCGAGTTGCTCATCCTAACAGAGGCCCCGTTGAGGGTT
>JAZORS010000225.1:0-4062 GCA_045656725.1 Eubacteriales bacterium
CGAGGAGGTGATATCAAAATCATATCCTCTGCTTCGGTAATATTCCGTGTAAACTCTATTCAAAGCAACTGAAATTTGAGCTAATATATTTGCCCTGAGCGCCTCTTCGGGCCAGGTTGGGTATATTTCACTTGATGCAACGTTTTTGATGTACGAGGAAAAGGATTCGGTAACGTTTTCAGCATCTGAATCCGGCGCACCAAGGTGAACGACTATTGTTTCCGGAATAGTTGGATAAATTATCATAAATTCTCCTAAATTAAAGATTTTCGTTTTCTGTTACGGTTGTTTCCAAATTATCAAGCGGATAAATATCTTCTTTTCCGTTTATGGGCTTTGGTATCATATTTATCGGTAAGGTTGTTTCAACTCCCGAAAAAACCGCAACGTCATACACCTGTTTCGGATAAAATCCCGCGCCTCTTATTTCAACGTTATAAGTGCCGTACGGTATTTCCGCGGGATTGGGGGACAGTGAATACAGCCGCCTTGGCGTCGGCAGACGAATGTTTTTTACAACACCGTCAACATCGGTAAGATACGACTTGTCAAAATCCCGATTTTCCTCAACAGCGCCCGTTACTCTTATAAGAACTCCTTCGGTAGGAATAGAGCCTCCGGCCTCCGTTGCTATAATATTTAAAACTCCAAATTCATCAAATTGCATAATTCCTCCAAAAAATAATTATATTAAAAATTTGTATTTTTGTGCGTGTAATTTGTCATTTTTGGTCTTGACTTAAAAGAAAATATATTATATAATATATATGTCAAAAATTAAATAGTTGGAGAGTTGAAATGAAGGACAGTTTATATGGCGAATTAAGTGTAATCGGTATGAGAGGTTGTGAGGATTTCGTATCTCAGGTGGATTCTTATCTTAAAGAATGGCGCCGTCACGATATGGACGGAACTTTTCTCGTAGATGCAACCTGCCCAAGATTCGGCAGCGGAGAGGCAAAGGGTTCTTTGCATCAATCTCTTCGCGGAAACGACGTGTACATTATTTGCGACGTTTTTAATCACGGCGTAAAATACACTATGTACGGTCAGACCGTTCCGATGAGTCCGGACGATCATTTCCAGGATTTGAAAAGAATCATTGGAGCAATCGGAGGAAAAGCCCGCAGAATCAGCGTTATTATGCCAATGCTTTACGAGGGAAGACAGCACAAGCGTTCCTCAAGAGAATCTCTTGACTGCGCACTTGCACTTCAAGAGCTTGTAAATATGGGTATAACCAATATCATAACCTTCGATGCTCACGATCCCAGAGTCCAGAATGCGATTCCGCTTAGCGGATTTGAAAACGTCCGTTCTTCATATCAGATGATAAAAGCGCTTCTTCGCGGAACGTCTGATATAAAAATCGATCCTGACAATCTTATGATAATTTCTCCCGATGAGGGCGGAATGAGCAAATGTATGTACTATTCGTCTGTTATGGGAATAGACCTCGGTATGTTCTATAAGCGCCGCGATTACTCCATTATCGTTAACGGAAAGAATCCCATAGTAGCGCATGAGTATCTCGGACGTGACGTTAAGGATAAGGACGTTATTATCGTTGACGATATGATTTCGTCGGGAGACTCCGTTATTGACGTTGCAAAACAGTTGAAAGAAAAAGGAGCAAAGCGCATCTTTGTATTTGCAACATTCGGTCTTTTCTGCAACGGATTCGAGCATCTTGACAAGGCGTACGAGGAAGGCGTTATTACCAAGATTTTCACAACTAACCTTATTTACAGAATGCCCGAGCTCTTAGCAAGAGATTGGTATTGCGAGGTTAATATGTGCAAATACGTCGCTTACATAATCGATACCTTGAACCACGACAGAACCATAAGCAACCTTCTCGATCAATCAAAGAAAATTCACACTCTTCTCGATAAATACAATAAATAAATTCTTATGGGATTCTTTTGCGCGTCAAAGGCATCCCATATTTAAAATGTTGATAAAGAGGACGCAAAATGAGAATAACTCTTGAATCGGATTACGCGCTCAGAATTCTTAATTCTCTTGCAACGGAGAATTCGGTTGTTGATGCAAAGACTCTGTCCGAAAAAACTTCCGTAACACCGCGTTTTACTTTAAAAATACTTCATAAGCTTGTAGGCGCGAATCTGGTTAGCTCCTACAAGGGTGTAAACGGCGGTTATAAGCTGAAACGCTCTCCCGAAAAAATAACTCTCAAAGAGGTCATTGAGCTTATTGACGGACCGATTGCTATGCTCCGATGTCTTGATTCCAAGGAATGCTGTTCATTAAATAAGGATAAAAGCGCATGCGCATATCATCAGATTTTTGATATAATCAGTCTTGACGTTGCAAAAAAGCTTTCGGGAATTACGATTCAGGATGTGCTTGATAAAAATTATTCGGTTTAACGTAAGGATTTTTAAAAATGCTTAAAATATCAGAATTATCCTTTCCGGGTTTAGGTATTGAAAATTTCACGGTTAACAGCGAAGCTTTCCGTATTGGCAGCTTTTCTATTGCCTGGTATGCAATACTGATTACCATCGGAATGATTATGGCTGTCGGCTATACCTATTACAGAGCTAAAAATATCGGTCTTACTCTCGATCATATTATTGATTTTGCGCTTGCGGCAATTCCGATAGGAATTATCGGCGCCCGTCTTTATTACGTGCTTTCGGAAATAGATCGGTACGACTCATTTTTGGAAGTAATCAACATCAGAAGCGGCGGTCTTGCGATTTACGGCGGTATAATAGGCGGTGCACTTGCGATTTTTCTTGTTTCTTATTTCAAGAAAATTCCTTTCCTTGCAATTGCCGACTGCTGTACGCCGGGTATTATTCTCGCTCAGGCAATCGGAAGATGGGGCAATTTCACGAACGGAGAAGCATATGGCTATCAAACCGATATTTTCTGCCGTATGGGAATCTCAAACATAAACTCAATTCTCGATTTCAATACAAGCGAGATGGTTTACGTGCATCCGACGTTTCTTTATGAATCACTTTGGAATCTTCTCGGATTCATTCTTATAAATATTTTCTTCAAACACAAAAAATACGACGGACAGATTATGTTTTTGGTATTTGGCTGGTACGGACTCGGCAGAATGCTTATTGAGGGGCTTCGAACCGACAGCTTATATTTCTTTGGCACGGGAATAAGAACCTCACAGCTGCTTGCAGGTATCATTTTCGTAGGAATGCTCGGGCTTCTTATATACCTTCATATCAAAAAGCCGAAAAAAGAAATTTTCAAACTGAAATAAGAAGAAAAAAATCATAAATACAAATTTTTAAGGACTAAAAAATATGCATAATATAATAGACGGAAAACTCGTTTCCGGTGAATTAAGAAAAAATCTCAAAACAGAAGTCGAACAGTTCAAAAAGGAAACCGGTGTAACGCCCGGACTTGCCGTTATTCTCGTAGGAAACGATCCGGCATCCGCAGTTTACGTAAGGAATAAACACCGCGGCTGTGAGGAAGCAGGTATGTATTCCTTTCAGATAATACTGCCCGAAGAAACAACGGAAGAAGAGCTTTTAGCCGAAATTGATAAGCTTAATCTTAATCCGGAAATACACGGTATTCTCGTTCAGCTTCCACTTCCCGGGCACATTTCCGAGGAAAAGGTTATAGCAAAAATCTCACCCGACAAGGATGTTGACGCTTTTAACAACTACAACGTGGGTAAAATCGTTACCGGCAAATACGATTTTCTTCCTTGCACGCCCGCAGGAATTATGGAGCTTCTCAAATACTACAACGTTGATATTGCGGGGAAAGAATGCGTTGTAATAGGAAGAAGCAACATTGTAGGTAAGCCGATGGCGCTTTTGCTCCTTGCCGCAAACGGCACGGTAACTGTTTGCCACTCCAAAACGAAAAACATAAAAGAAGTGACAAGCCGCGCGGATATACTCGTAGTAGCAATCGGAAAAGCTAATTATATTACGGCAGATATGGTTAAAGAAAACGCGGTAGTTATTGATGTAGGCATCAACAGATGCGAGGACGGAAAGCTTTACGGTGACGTTAATTTCTCCGAGGTAGCAGAGAAGGCATCGCTTA
>JAZORS010000226.1:0-4409 GCA_045656725.1 Eubacteriales bacterium
TCTTATCACAGTTAGGAATCATTACAAGACCGTCAAAGCCGTGCGCCATAACCATAGCCTCGGTTGAATCTGCAATAAGGTCACGTGTGGCAAGAGAATATTTCATTCCAACGTGTCCCATAGCTATACCGTCGCAAACGGTTATTGCGGGAAACATTATAGGCGTTCCGCCTGCCATTGCCACACCCATTTTAACCGCCTGGGTTATCTTATCAAGATTTATATGACCCGGAACTATCTCGTTATATGAGCTGACAATACCGATAAGAGGTCTTGACATTTCTTCGTTGGTATAGCCGAGTGCGTGATATAAAGAACGGTGCGGCGCATTCTGGAAGCCGTCAACTATTTTGTCTTTTATCATTTTTGACTCCTTGATGCAAGATTTCGCATCAGTTATTGATAAATTTTTCTTCGTCTGCCCAGCTGTAAAGCTCTCTGATTTCCTTACCTACAACCTCGGAAGGATGCTCGGAAGCAATCTTTCTCATAGCGTTAAAGTGAACCTGAGCGCCTGCATCGGACATATCGAGAAGGAAGTCTTTTGCAAAGGTTCCGTCCTGAATGTCGGAAAGAATCTTCTTCATGGACTTCTTGGTTTCGTCGGTAATGATTTTAGGACCGGTTATGTAGTCACCGTATTCAGCAGTATTGGAAATAGAATATCTCATACCCTCAAATCCGCTCTGGTAAATAAGGTCGACGATAAGCTTCATCTCGTGGATACACTCAAAGTATGCGTTTCTGGGGTCGTAACCGGCCTCAACGAGAGTTTCAAAGCCTGCCTGCATAAGAGCGCAAACACCGCCGCAAAGAACTGCCTGCTCACCGAAAAGGTCAGTTTCAGTTTCAGTTCTGAAGGTGGTTTCAAGAACGCCTGCTCTTGCTCCGCCGATACCGAGTGCGTATGCAAGACCGATGTCAAGCGCATCGCCGGTAGCATCCTGGTGAATAGCGATAAGACAAGGAACACCCTTACCAACCTGATACTCACTTCTTACAGTATGGCCGGGGCCCTTTGGAGCTATCATGATAACGTTAACATCCTTGGGGGGCTTGATGCAACCGAAGTGGATATTGAAGCCGTGCGCGAAAGCAAGAGTCTTACCTTCGGTAAGGTTGGGCTCGATGCTCTCCTTGTAAAGTTTTGCCTGCTTTTCGTCGTTGATAAGAATCATTATGATATCTGCATTTTTTGCAGCGTCAGCCGAAGTCATAACCTTAAGACCCGCCTTCTCTGCCTTTTCCCAGCTCTTGCTTCCGGTATAAAGACCAACGATAACGTTAACACCGGAATCCTTGAGGTTAAGCGCATGAGCGTGGCCCTGCGAGCCGTAACCGATAATTGCAACGGTCTTGCCGCTTAATTTGTTGAGGTCGCAATCCTGCTGATAGTAAATTCTTGCATTGTTTGACATTTTTTCTGTTCTCCTTAAAGATATATTTTATTATTTATTTTTGTTTAACAGTGTGATTTTTCCTCTGTCAAGAGCAACGATTCCCGTACGGCACATTTCAATTATTCCGTACTGCGTCATAAGCTCGATGAAAGCATCGATTTTAGAGGGATCGCCGGTAATTTCAATACACATTTCGTCATTTGAATAATCAATTACGTTTCCGCGGAAAACCTTGACAGCATCAAGAATTTCTGCTCTTGTGGAATTTTCGTAGCAAATTTTTATAAGCATAAGCTCACGTTTTATGGATTCGTCTTCAAGAACGTCAACCTTTTTAACGTTTACAAGCTTTCTTAACTGATTGATAAGCTGTTCCCTTGCATATCCGTCACCGCTGAGTGAAATTGTGATTCTCGAATACTCGGGAGATTCGGTCTCTCCAACAGTAAGCGCATCAATGTTAAATCCGCGTCTGGTGAACATACTGGTAACTCTGGTAAGCACGCCGAATTTGTTTTCAACGTAAACCGCGATAACGAATTTATTTTTATCACTCATCATTACCATTCACCTCAACCTTCGTAATAATATCGTCGATAGAGCCGCCGGGAGGAAGCATAGGAAGGACAAATTCGTCTTTATCAATAATTGTATCGATAAGAACGGTCTTACCCGAGCCAACCGCATAAGAAAAAGCTTTTTCAAACTCGTCCGGATTTGTGGCTCTTATTCCCTCTGCGCCAAACGCCTCGGCAAGCTTTACAAAATCCGTTTTTCTTTCAGTCAAAACGGTGTTTGAGTAGCGTTTTCCGAAAAAGAGCGTTTGCCACTGGCGCACCATTCCGAGAACGCCGTTATTAACCAAAACGATAACCAAAGGAATATTATGCGATACCGCGGTTGCAAGCTCGTTAAGGTTCATACCAAAACTACCGTCACCGGTAACGAGAACGGTAGGATCTCCGCTTCCGACTCTTGCACCGATCGCCGCGCCAAGACCGAAGCCCATGGTACCGAGTCCGCCGCTTGAAACAAATCTTCTTGTATTATCAAACTTAACGTACTGCGCACTCCACATCTGATGCTGACCTACGTCGGTCGCGATTACAGTATTGGGAAGCTTACATTTATTTATAATACTAAACAGCTTTTGAGGAGTAAATCTCGACCCTGCCGCTTCGGCAATATCGTTTTCATATTTTTCCTCATCGCGTTTGAGCTGTTCAACGGTATCAGTCCACTCCTTGTTGGTCTTCGGACTTGCTCCGGCAGCAATAGCCCTGAACGAATGCTCAACATCACCGACTATACCGCAATCGACTTTAACGTTTTTGTTTATTTCCGAAAAATCCGGATCAAGCTGTATAATTTTACTGTTTCTTGCAAACTTGGCAACGTTTCCTGTTGCTCTGTCGCTGAATCTGACACCTACGGCAATTATGAGATCAGCCATATTTTGTGCCATAGACGAAGCGTAGTGTCCATGCATTCCTTGCATGCCAAGGAATCTGTCGCAACCGTCGGGAATCGCGGAAAGTCCCATAAATGAGCATCCAATATACGCATTCGTCTTTTCCGCAAGCTCAACTATCTCTTTTCCGAGCCCAAGTCCCGCAGCTCCGCCGCCTATGTAAATATACGGACGCTCCGATTTATTAAGAAGCGCTATTGCCTCTTGAATCTTTGCATCACTGCCGTGAGGAAGCGGAATTTTGGGAACAACCGACTTTCTTTCATATTCGCACGTCGCAATCTGAACGTCCTTTGGAATATCAATAAGAACAGGGCCGGGTCTTCCCGATTTTGCGATAGAGAACGCCTCTCTTATCGTTTCGGCAAGATTTTCGACTTTGTTTACGAAATAATTATGCTTCGTGATAGGCAAGGTAACACCGGTTATGTCAATTTCCTGGAAGCTGTCTTTTCCGATGAGAGAACAAGGAACGTTTCCCGTTATTGCTACAAGAGGGATAGAATCCAGCATAGCAGTTGCAATACCGGTTACAAGATTCGTCGCTCCGGGGCCGGATGTAGCAATACAAACGCCGACCTTGCCCGTTGCTCTCGAATAGCCATCTGCCGCGTGAGCTGCGCCCTGCTCATGTGCTGTGAGCACATGATTGATCTTGTCCTTATATTTATAAATTGCGTCATATATATTAATTACCTGACCTCCGGGATAACCGAAAACGTCGGTAACACCCTGTTCAATCAGTGTTTCAATAAGTATTTCTGAACCGCTGAGTTTCATATTTATCTCCTTGTTTTACTTGGAAAGAAGCGCGAGATTTACTGCGCTTATAAGCGCTTTAACTGAGGATGCGCCGATATCGCTGTCTATACCCGCACCCCAATACGACTTTCCTTCATGAATTATACTCACGTAAGCAACGGCACGCGAGGTTGTTTTACCTTCAAGTGCGTGCTGCGTGTAGGAATCAAGCATATAATCCTTTGAAAGCACCTCTTTGAGCGCATTACTTACACAGTCGAGCCGTCCGTTACCAAGCGAAGAAACCTCGACAGTCTTTTCGTTATAATAAACGTTTATTTTGCCAAGTATATTTCCACAAGAGTCCTCGTATACCGCCTTTGTAACATCAAGCGGACTTGCAACATTAACGAAATCTCGGATAAAAATATCATAAACCTCTTTCGGCTGAAGCTCTCTGTGCTCGTGGTCGGATATACTCTTTACGTGATAGCCGAACACTTCACGCATCTTCTTAGGCAGATTTAACTTAAACTGTGTTTCAAGAATATAACCGATTCCGCCCTTTCCGGACTGTGAATTGATTCTTATAACGTCAGCCTCGTAAACTCTTCCGACGTCAGTCGGGTCGATGGGAAGATAAGGAACTGTCCATTCAATTTCCTTTCCTTCTCTGTATTTCATGCCCTTCGCAATCGCATCCTGATGAGAGCCGCTGAAGGCGGCGAACACCAGCTGACCGCTGTAAGGCTGACGCTCGTACACGTGCATACGGGTCACTCGCTCGTACACGGCGG
>JAZORS010000227.1:0-17385 GCA_045656725.1 Eubacteriales bacterium
GCCTCGGACTCTGTTGCCTTTGCAGCGGGTGCGGAAACGGGCGCTTCCTTGGGTGCTGCTACAACGGGGTTTTCCATAAGCGTTCTTACGTCACGCTCGTTAACTCTTCCGTTAGGTCCTGGGGGGGTAGCGAGCGAAGCATCAACTCCGGCACGCTCTGCGAGCTTTTTAGCTCTGGGGGAAACAGCAGTTTTCTCGCCTGCCGCCGCTGTAGCGACAGCTACGGGAGCAGCTTCCTCTTTCTTCACTTCCTCTGCGGGCTTTTCCTCTGCAGCTGCAGGTGCGGGAGCTGCGCCCGAGGGACGAAGCGCCGAGCAATCCTCGCCGGGATTACCTACCGCGCATACGTTTACAAGACAAGGAACTTCATCGCCCTCGTTATAAAAAATCTCAAGAAGCGTACCTTCTGCGGTGGACTCGCACTCGAAGCTCGCTTTATCCGTTTCATAGGTGAAGAGGATATCTCCTACCTTGACCGAATCTCCTACTTTCTTCTCCCAGGCGCCGACAATACAGCTTTCTACGGTAATACCGGCCTTGGGCATAATTACAGCATTTGCCAAAACAAATCCTCCTTAAGATAAAAATTAGTTGGTTAATTATAACATATTATAACATTTGTGTCAATCATTTTTGGAAAAATAACACAGAATAATATATTTACAGTATTTTGACGTTCTTTTCTTCGCACTTGCGGACAAAATCCTCAGGCAAGGGCTCGTCGCTTATGATATAATCGACCTCCCCAATATCCGCAAAGGTAAAGGGCATAAGGCGCTTAAATTTATCTGCGCCGCAAAGCACGATGGTTGTTCTTGCCTTTTGAATTACAAGCCTTTTGATAAGCATATCTGCTTCTGTTCCGCAGGTAAATCCAACGTCAGCCGAGCAACCGGAAACACCGATAAAGGCAGTATCTATATTGATTTTCTCAAGAAGCTTCAAGGTGTTTGCGCCCGATACCGAGAGGGTTCTCGGGTTCATGGTTCCGCCCAAAAGATTGACTGTTGAACCTTTCATACGGCAAAGCTCAAGGGCAATATTAGGGCTGATAGTCGTAATATTCAAATCCATATCGGGAAGATTTCGGGCAAGTATTATACTTGACGTACCCGAATCAAGAAAGATTGAGCTTTGCGGATGCAAAAGCTTTATAGCTTTTTTCATCATGGACGTCTTTCCTGCGGTGTTTTCCTTCATTCTGATATGAAATTCAATATCGTCCAGCTGATGCACGGAGCGGACTCCGCCTCTGTATTTGGTGACAATTCCCATTTCTTCAAGCGCACTCAAATCCCTATGAAGCGTCATGAGGGAAACCTCCGGGAAAAGCTCTCTTAACTCTTTAATCGTAGCAAAGTTCTTGCTTTCTACGTGCTTTTTTATTTGCTCCTGCCTGATGCGATTCATAAGCCCTCCTGTTTAATCGAAATAGGTTTATAACATTTTGTAACATTATTATATCACATCTTTTCCGATTTGTCTATTGACTTTTGAAAAAAAATAAATTAAAATATCGGTATAAGAAAGCACCTGTTAATTAAGGATTTGATATGATAAATAAGCTTCAATTTTACATCGGCAATAGCGTAGACCCTTATCTGAACCTTGCCGTCGAGAAATTTCTTTTTGACACCGTGGATAATGAAACCCTTGTTTTGTATCTTTGGCAAAATCAGAACACGGTTGTTATAGGTAAAAATCAACACGCCTTTTCCGAGTGCCGCACCGAGCTTTTAAAAGAAGAGGACGGCAAGCTTGCCCGCCGTTTGTCAGGCGGCGGCGCTGTGTTCCATGACCTTGGAAACCTGAATTTCACATTTATTTGCGCCACCGAGAATCTTGACGTCTCCAAGCATATGCAGGTAATTATGGAGGCCTGTCGGCTGACGGGGATTGAAACCGAGCTTTCCGGACGGAACGATATTCTTGCAGACGGGAAAAAGTTTTCCGGCAACGCCTTTTACAACAGCAAGGGGCATTCTTACCATCACGGAACGCTTCTTATCAGCGCAGATATGGAAAAGCTCGGCCGTTATCTCACACCCCCCAAGGCGAAGTTGGAAACGAAAGGCATCAAGTCGGTGAGGTCGAGAGTTGTCAATCTTTCCGAGCTTTGCCCCGGTCTTACTTGCGAAGCAATGAGGTCGCATCTTTTGTCTGCCGCTGAAAAGGTTTACGGCTTGATGGCGGAAGAATTCGGAGAGATTAGTTGCGAAATGATTGCCCCCATAGCCGATTATTTTGGCGACAGCAGGTTTATTTACGGCTCACCGATTGCATTTGGCGTATCCTGCGAGGGAAAGCTGCCCTTTGGAAACGTAGAACTCGGGCTTTCTGTAAAAAACAATGCTATTGCCGACCTGAATCTATATACCGATGCGCTTGATTCAGAGATTTCCGAGGTAGTTAAAAAAGCGCTTGTTTCTTTGCCGTTTGAGCTTTCCGCTATAAAAGATGCGCTTTTTGAGGCGTTAAGTGAAGATAACGCCGAGGCTCTTTTAACGCTTATACGTGAGCAGGTGTTTTCGTAAATACATAAGAATAAAACGAGCAAGTATGGCGCAGTTCCCTTAAAGACACTGCGCCATTTAAATTTACCCATTCGTATATTTGTGCCCTGAAATGAAGACAACACATGGCAACAACGGGTTGCTTGTCAATAACGGAGACTTGGTTTATAATGTAATCAAACTGATAAAGGCGGAGATTTTATGGGAAAGAAAAATATAATATATGAATTAAGAACGAAAAAAGGACTTTCGCAAGAGGAGCTTGCAGAAAAGATATTCGTTACCAGACAGGCTGTTTCCCGTTGGGAAACCGGAGAAACGACACCTAACATAGATGCTCTCAAAGGGCTTTCCCGTTTGTTTGACGTGTCTATAAACACCCTGCTTGGTTCTCCGAGAAAGCTCATTTGCGGGTGCTGCGGTATGCCTCTTGAGGATTGCAACACGAGCCGTGAAGCTGATGGACGTTTCAACGAGGAATATTGCAAATGGTGTTATTCGGACGGTGAATACACGCCTGACATCTGGAAGCGATACGCCGAAATAGGCGGAAAAGAAAGGTTTGAAGAATTCAAAAAACAGCTGATTCACGAGTTTGGCGAACTTTTAGAAATCGAAGGTTTGCCAAAGTTAGAGGATTTAAACGTACTGCCGGGTGAATTCGTCAATATCGAATACACTCTTCCGAATGGGGAAAAGGTGAAGTTTCTTGACGATAAAAAGACCTATCTCGGAAGTCAGCTTGAAAGCGAATCCGGAGATAGGTGCTTCGGTATAGTTGCAGGTATGGACTTTCTTCTTGTATGCAGTTACGAGGAAAACGGCAAGAATCCCGAGCTTGTAATTTATAAAAAACGGTAGTTGCTCGGCTTATCAAACAGAATAAAACAAACCCCGACAGATAAAAAATCTGTCGGGGTTTAGTTTTTAGCAAGCATAGCTTGTTAATTTAATCATATAGGCTTTGCGTTTGCAAGCAGATATTTTTCCGCTTCGGCGCACCAAAGGCCGTTGTTTGCGGCAACGATTTTTCCAAGCTCTCTGTAAAGCTCGTTATCCTTACCAAGCTCGGCGAGGTCTTCAAGCGCTACAAGCGGCATGGAAATAAAGTTGTATATAAGCTTCTTGCCGCCGGGGATTTTATCAAGGTTGATAACGGTATCGATAACCGCATCAAGACCGCCGACGTGCGTAATCATTGCGGTGGGATTAAGTCTGCCGTCATTCATCATCTCGATGGATTCAATCATATCGGCAGTATTACCGCCCGAGTTTCCGCATATATGGGTGAAGCTGTAATGAACCTTATAGAAATTGAACATAGCCGAGAACGTGGGGTTGGTAGGACCTGCGAAGAAGTTAAGGCATCCGTCAAATCCAAGAACGCTGTCCGCAAGCTCAACAACGGGCTTTACGGGCGCATAAACAAAGGCATCGTCATATCCCTTGCCGCCTGTGAGCTCCATAAGATAGTCGTGAGCGTTTTCAACCTCGTTTGTGTTAACATATACGAGCTTGACGCCGTTCTTTTCGGCTTCCTCAACTGTCATAATGGATGCAGCACGGGAAAGACGGGCGTTATCAATATCCGTAACAACGAGAAGCGAGGGCTTTCTGTCGCAGTGAATTGCATAGTCGATAGCGCCAAGGCCCATAGGACCTGCTGCCGCCATAAGTATAGCGTTACCGCCTTCAACAATGCCCATAGTGTGAAGGTGGGTGGAGTTATTCGTGTGATAGTTCGTGTGGTAACCGGCAACTACGCAGGAAACGGGCTCGGCAAGAGAGCCGTAGAAATACGTATCGTTTTCATAGCGAAGAAGACAGTTGCACTCCATAACCTCGTTGGGAATGATAACGTACTGTGAGTTACCGCCGACGAAGCGATAGGAATAGCCGGGAGCGTCAAGCTTGCCCTGCCAGCCGATTGCAGGCTGAATTGCAAAACCGTCGCCGGGCTTGAATTTATCCTGCCATTTCTTACCTACGGCAAGAATTTCGCCGCAGAATTCGTGGCCGATTATAGTGGGGTTTTCTGCAATATCGTTGGGAACACGAGCGTGGTTTGCGCCTTGAAGCACTGCCTTGTGCGTGGACATACAAACGCTATCGGAAATTACCTTTGCAAGTATTTCGTCCTCCCTCATTTCGGGAAGCTCAAATTCTTCAAGACGTATATCGTTTTCACCGTATATACGGACTGCTTTTGTTTTCATTGTTTTTCTCCTTTTGATGAAAGTGAACGAGTAGTCTTTTACCACCGTAATTCTGTAATGATTATAGCACCATTAAGTAAAAAAGTCAATCTGGAACTTTTATTATTTATCGCTTATTCTGAAAGAGACAAAATTGCATTAAAGGATTGCTTTTTATTCTTTTTTGTGCTATACTGTCTTTTAGCTTGAACAAACCTCGGTGCGAGGTAAAAATATAAGTAATATTTAGCTTTGAAAGGGCACAAATCATGAAAAAGGCACTTATGTATGGCGCAGGAAATATAGGCCGTGGCTTTATCGGTCAGCTTTTCCATATGTCCGGCTACGAAATTTCATTTATTGACGTTAATATGACCGTTATTGACAAGCTCAATACGGACGGAGAGTATCCCGTATATATCACCGACGGCGACGGATACTGCGAGTATCTTGTAACCGGTGTGCACGGCGTTAACGGACGTGATAACGAGGCGATTGCCGAGGCTATGGCTGAGGCGGATATTATGGCAACTGCCGTAGGTGTTAATATTCTTAAATTTATTGCGGCTCCTTTCGCATGCGGCGTACGTCGCAGAATGGAAAAAGGAATTGAAGCTCCCCTTAACGTTATAATCTGCGAGAATATGATAGAGGCGGACAAATATTTTGCCTCAATCGTAAAGGAAAATCTTAACGAGGAGGAATGCAGATATTTCGACTCTCATATAGCTCTCGTTGAGCCCTCTATCGGACGAATGGTTCCCGCAACACCGAAGGAAATTGCAGAGAAGAATGCTCTTGCAGTATGCGTTGAGCCGTATTGCGAATTGCCCGTTGATAAGCATGCTTTTAAGGGCGAAATTCCCGATATTAAAAACATGGTTCCCTTTGCGCCCTTTGATTTCTTTATCCGCCGTAAGCTCTTTATGCATAATATGAGCCATGCTCTTACCGCATATCTCGGCGCACTTCGTGGATATACATACATCTGGGAGGCGGTGGCTGACCCTGAAATTAAAGCTACCGCAGAAAAGGCGCTCGCCGAGGCTTCAAAGGCTCTTAACCTTGAATACGGCGTTCCGCTTTCCGAGCTTAAAGCGTTCTCCGATAATCTTCTTGAGCGCTTCAGCAATAAGCTTCTCGGCGACACGGTAGAGCGTGTCGGAAAGGACACCAAGCGTAAGCTCTCCGAAAACGACCGTTTCGTCGGCACGCTTCGTCTTTGCCGTAAGCACGGTGTTGAGCCGGCTAACGTTCTTGTCGGTCTTGCCGCAGGACTTCATTTTGCTCCGGCAGGCGACGACTCGTCAATTGAGATTGCCGAGGATGCTAAAAAGAACGGTGCATTGCATGCGCTTTCGGTTTACTCCGGAATTCCGGCAGACGACGCTTTTGCAAAAGCAACAGCAGAATTATATTCAGAGTTAGCTAAATAATCAGGGGGACATCTATGACACCGATTGAAATTGCCGGTCAGATAATAGGCATTGTTGCTATGGCATTTAATATCATGTCATATCAGCTGAAAGACCAAAAAGCACTTGTTATATACCATCTTCTCGGCGGACTTCTCTTTGCGATAAGCTTTTTTATGCTTGGCGCAATAATCGGCGCAATTCTTAATATTGTTGCCATGATAAGATCGGTTATTTTCCTTTTTCCGAAAAAGCTTAAAGCAAATCATCCCGCATGGCTCTTTGGCTTTTTTGCTTCCTACGTTGTTCTTTACGTCTTTACCTTTACCGTGTTTGGCACAGAGCCGACGCCCGCAGCATTCGTAATTGAAATCCTGCCCATTATCGGTATGACGGCGCTTTCGGTTGGTTTTATGCGCGCAAATACAAAAGCGATGCGCATTACGGGGCTTATTTCGTCACCCGCTTGGCTTATTTACAACATATATTACGCCTCCATAGGCGCAATAATCTGCGAGGCAATCAGCATCGTTTCAATATTTATCGGTATGATTCGCCACGATAAAAAGAAACAGTGATTTTTCACAATGCGATAACTGTCGCGCATACAAAAATCGGAGATTCGGTAGAACCTCCGATTTTTATTCGTTTATGCCTAAATCAAGCAGCCCCTTTTACTCGATTACGCGGTTTTTTACGATACGGGGGCAAAGGAAATTGTTGTTGAACTCATGCTCCAAGCGGAACATACCTTGCGCTCTGCGCTCGGGCATTGAGATATAAACACGCTTTGAGCCGATATTATCTGACAAGTTGGCGTGAATGCCAATCTTCAAGAACATTTCGATAAGCTCATCGCCGATTTCGTCGTTGGGAACGTCAATAAACACCTTGAATTCCGTGCCGTATATTTTGTGAAGCGGAACATGGAAGAGCAAGGTTCCTATTTCGCAAGCCTCGCCGCGTACGTCACATTCGCCGCTTCTTAAAATTTTACCGTTCTGCAATGCGTAATTAAGCACAACACATTCCTTGTTTTTGTCGGTTACACTGCCGCGCGAAACCAATGCGCACGTCTCGCCCGAAATGGGGCAGTTGCCGTTTTCCAATGGGCGAAAACGTTGCGCGTAGCAATGCTCTCCGTCAACCTGATCGGGATGAAACATACCGAAATTCGTTACGAGCGTATTGATACGGCACTGGGAAAGAAGGTCGGCATATCTATCAAACATCGGGCTTTCAATACGCACTATTACCGTTTCTACGTGCTGCTTCATCCGTTCGAGGAAATCGCGCTTGGTGATAAATGCGTTTTCTTCAAGGCACATATCCGCATATGGCGATACGTTATGAAGCGCCGCTATCAGCATATCCATATTTTGATATGCGGGAAGGTAAATTCCGATGTGTGAGCCATATATGTTGGCAACACCGGGAATTTCATATCTGTCGGTTAAAAGGTTTTGCGGGTCGTATAGGAAAACTCTCGTATTTTGTCCTGCAAAAATTCCGATTTCGTAGTTAACCCAGTCGGATTTAAGAGAATTTTCCGTGACTATGATAACGCCTGCATAGCAGTCAAGATAGCTCTCAATGGTTTTTTGAAAATCGTCACCTCCCGACAGAATATCTCTGTCGCAGAGGGGGTAAAGATTCTCTTTGCGCATAGCTTCTATGAGAGGTTCAAGATAGGTTTCGTTATCTTTGCTGGAATGGGATACGAAAATTCCGTAGTATTTTTTCTCGCTCTCTTCAAGAGGACGCGCGGAAAAATTAAAATCGCCTTCCAAAACAGGTTTTGAACTGAACATTGTATTTTGTCCTCCTTATATCATTGCGGGAAAATATAGTCCGCTGAATTGCCTACGCCCATCTCGGGTGTGAGAATTATTGATTTTTCGCTGTTTTTACGTTCAAGTCCAAGACTGAAATAAAGTCTGCCCTTGCGGAAATCCGCAAACGACCTGTCGGAAAATACGCGCTTCCAATACGAAGGGTCTTCCATTTCGTCATCGGTGGGCGGAACGGAAAAATCGTATTTTCCTATGTCCTGCGAAAAGAGAACGGGAAGCATCCAGAAATAATCCGGCTGATGCAAATTGAGATAACACTTGAAGTAAACGCCAAACAGCTTATGTACGGGAACGACTATTTCAACGTTAAACTCTGCGTGAACACCCGTAATTTCGCGCTCCTTGTCGTCAAGAACGTTATAGCTGCCAAGGCATCTTATCGATGAAGATAATCCGGCTTCGCTTGGGTGCATTTCGTCCTTATATGGAACGAATTGGGGTTCTATGGCATTGTCGCAACCGAAGCTCAAAATCTTGTACGCGCAAGCAAGATTTGCACTGAGGAAGCGGTCAAGCTTTGCTTCTGCTCCGCTGCCCCACTCATACTCCATCGCTTTGCAAACATGCTGGAATGCGTTTTCAAAAATACGGCATTTGAGCGTTACCTTGCGGTAAAGAATACGCTTGAAAGCGTAGAAATTGAGCATATAGTTATCGTAGTAGTAGTTTTTCATCAGCTTGCTTGAATATTTATGTTCAAGCGTTTTTACCACTTCACCCTCGGTGATGGCGAGATTTGCATTTTTAAGAGGGGTATATGCTAATGCTCTGCCGTCGCCTTCGCACAGAAACGGCACGATGCCTCCCTCTTTTTTTGACTGCATATATCCCGTTACAAACCAGAAGACGTTGCGGAATATGCGCATATCTTCGGAAAAAAGAGTGTCTGTAATTATAGGAACAAGGCAGGAGCAGGAATCGAGCGCCTTAATGATTTCGTTCATATAATCGCGGCGAGAAAGAGTTTCCTCGGAAATCGGGAAAAAGAGATATGCATAGCCTGCGCGGCTGAGCTCTTGCTGTAATGCCTGGCATTTTTGTTCATCGGATTCAAGGCAAACAAGAATCAGATGCCCGTAGCGCGAATGAACGTCATACGGTGTGTTAGAAATAAGATCCATATATTTAACCCTTTCTTACTATTTTTCGCTTGCTTTGGTAGAGAAGCTCGGCTGCTGAATCCGTTAATCTGTAATCATACTTTATAACGTCAGCATCCTCTTCGGTAAAGTTGCGCTGCTTTGCCATCAGGCGACGGTAGCTGTAAAGTCCTTCAAACGTAACGATATTGGCATGCTTGCGAACTGCGTGAAGCATTTGCTTGTTCATATTAAGAAACTCGTCCTCCACTGCCGGAACGTATCCTACTGAAATCATATAGGCGTTCCATCTTTGATGCTCCATTCGGGTAACCAGGTGGCGCCTTACGGTGTAGTCGGAAAGCTCCTCTTCGGTATAATACCGCATAAAATGCTCATCGGGGGCTACTCCCTGAAAATACTCGCGGTAAAATTCCTTTGACGCATCGGGGCGCGGGTCGTCAAGCGGCGCTATATCAAAGCCGAAAAGCTGTAATTTCAGACGGAGTGACAGACACGCGTACACGTTGGAGTCCCGTTGCACCTGCCCCCAGACGTCATACCAGGTGCTCATAGCTTTATCGCGAGCGGCTTCCTCGCTCATTTTTGGGTTGTCGGTTTTGGTGTAGTTAAGGTGCTGGCGCTTTGCCATCGTTTCCGTATTTTCACCGATGATGTAGGAAAGCGACGTCACCGTTTCGCCTTCAAGACCGAATGCTTCTATCTCTTTGCCGGGATAATTTGCGAGGACTACGTTTTCGCTTAACGATTTGTTCCGCACCTTGACGAAAATGCGTGTAAAACGGTCAAGTCCCCACTCCTTTATCTTCTCATAGAGCTTTTCGGCCATATCAATATTCGTCAAATCCGAGCCGAATGAAATTACGATGCTGTTGCAAAGCTTGCCGTTCCCCTTCGTTAACTGTTCACGAAGCTTTGGATAAAACTCGGCATCTCCTACGTCTATGTGAGAATATGCAATATCAAACACGCTTTGGGGTATGGGATATTTTTCGTCGCGCTTTTCTTCCTTGTACCAACGGCTGTATCGAAGAAAGCTGTGATTGAGATTTATGTCGTTTTCCGCCTTTGCGACGTCAAAGATGTGGTATGAAACCGTTTTAGGCGCGGGCTTTCCCTCGCGCATCGTAAGAAGCTGGTTGTTGGCGGAATGTATGCGCAAAAGCTGGCGGCTCGTGCGCCCAAAGCCAACCATTATGAAATTGAACGATACCTCATCCTTTACGGTGCGCGTAACCGGATCGATATCTTCTTCGGTAAGCATTTCGGTGATGGGATGCTTTTCGACAAAATCGAAAGCTATCATCTTGTGGGGATTTATGCACTGTATGCAACCTCTCGTTGCGCCGGAAAGGCGGGCAAACGAGGATTCGTTTTTCTCGTTTCCGAAGACATATGCCGAAAAGCCGGAGTGGCTGTCGAAAGAAAAGCTGTCAAGCTTCAGCCGCTTCGTATATTCCCCGACCTCCGTTGCTAAAACGAAGTTTTGCTCGTCATTCTCCGTATTTATGATCATACGAATCATTCTTTTGTCAACATTGCCGCAATACGCATCTATAATTGGCATGGGAGAATCGGAATAGGAGAAGGACTGAACCGCGAAATCGCAAACAAACGCTTGCCGTTTGACATCTTCATTTTCCGGGCATAAGAGCAAAATATCGTATTTATCTCGGTCTGCGGAATTTATCAATTCCTTGGTTCTTTCATTGTAGCCGATGAAAATACAAAGGTTTTTCTCGCTTTTTTTAAACCTGTTCAGCAAAATGAAATTTCTGAACCTTCGCAGTACAAGAGATACGGTAAATATTAGGGTATTACAGCTTGCGGCGGAAAAACAGATATACACCGCAATCTTATAGAAAAAGCTTTCGCTCATAAGCGGTGTTACTACGTCCCAATTGAAGCTTAATACAACGAGCATCAACGACTGCGAAAATGAATTAAACAGAGTCTGGAAAATACCAAGACCGTTAAAAAGGTTTCCCGCGAGATAAAGCGGAATAGCACCGAGATAAATTAAACCGAAATTTCCCTTCCGAAAGCTTTTTAACTGATTATATCTGGACTCTTTGTCCGATTTTAAATATTTAGCGACGGTATATACGACTACAAACAGCATATATACCAGCGCTGTGATCGAAAGAGGTAAAACAAAAAGCATTTTATGGCTCTCCCCATAATAATTTGCGCAGTTTTTAAATTAATGGCTTTATTATAGCATGTTTTTCATGATTTTTCAACACAAATCGATACTTTTTATCTAATTTATACAAATTTCCGCTTGTCCGCCAAAATTCTGACAATAACCGTGGGCTTTTATAACAGTGAAGAATAAACAGGTCATTTTCTGAATACACTTATTCTGAAAAACAGTTTAAGCTCGAAGGTGAAAAAGTCAGGTTCACGCGTCTTTTTTGTAGGCAACAACGAATTTTCGGTGCGAACACAAATTATGGCTTTTCGGGAAGGATTGGTTAGAGTTTTGAAAAGAACGGTTTGGCTTTGGCAGCTTATTGGCTTTGCCTTTACGTCCCTTGGGGGAACGTTATTGCATTTTTTATATGACTGGACGAATAAGGCGCTATGGACTGCGCCCTTTTCCGGCGTCAATGAATCTACGTGGGAGCATATGAAGCTTCTTTTTTGGCCGATGTTTATTTTTGCTGTTATAGAGAGCTTTTTCTTCAAGAGCTATGAGAATTTTTGGTGCGTTAAGCTGCGCGGAATTCTTCTAGGCCTTGCCTTGATTCCGATTCTGTTTTACACATATAACGGCGTTGTCGGCAAATCGCCGGACTGGATAAATATCGCTATTTTCTTCATTTCCGCCGCGATCGTATATATCTACGAAACGAAACGGATGAAGGGCGGGGGCGTGCGCTGTAAATTTCCGGGATGGGCTTTCACAGTCCTTTGCGCTATCGCTCTTTTGTTTGTGATTTTTACCTTTAACACACCCGAAATTGGCATATTCAAAGACCCGCTGACCGGAACTTACGGAATATAAAACCAGCCGATGAGCAATCGAAAGAAAACTCATCGGCTGGTTTTGTTGTTTTCGTTTTTTGTTTGGTATAGTCAATCGTCGACTTCAATAATTTTTCCGGTTTTGCTGTCGATTTCGATTTCGAAAACGTTATTTACTCCGTTATACACATCTAAAACATATATATAGCGCGCGTTTTTGATTCTGCCTTCTATTTCAAGCTCTTTTTCTACTCTTCTGATTTCGATTTTTCCGGTGCTTTCGGGGTATTCTTTGACAAGATAATTGAATGCTATTGATTCCGCTTCTTCCCAACTGTAATTGACATTGTTTTTTGCATTATTCAAAATGGGAATTCCAAGGGCGCAAGCTATACCGATAGCAAGCACGGTTAAAGAGCAGCAAACAATCAAGAGTATTTTCAAGGTATCTTTTCTCAGGTAAGTTTTCATTGCTTGCTTTACGGTTTCTCTTTCGGCCGTATTGGTAGCGCCCTCGTTTTTTACGTTAGCCAAAATGCCGTTAATATCATTCGCTTTTTTCATTTCGTTGCGCACAAACTCCGTTTCCTCGGGGCTCGCAGTTCCGTCTAAAAATTTTTTATAAGCTTTTTCAAAATCCATTACGTTTACTCCTTTTAGTTGTTATTTTTATCGGTGTTAAGCTGCTTTCATTTATAAGACGCGTCAAGCGGTAAAAGGTTACAGCTTGCCGTATAATTTTTTTAGTGCCTCTCTTCCGCGGAAAAGTAAAACCTTGATGGCGGATTCACTCTTGTTCGTTACAAGCGCGATTTCCTTAACGGACAGGTTTTCAAAATAAAACAGGACAATTATTTCTCTGTAAGACGGGTTTAATAATGAGATTGCACGGTATAATGCCCTGTATTCTTCTTTACGGATGATATTTTCCAAAGCGCTTTCATTTTTATCATTGATATTTTCATCTAACTCTTGCAGCCGCTTGGTTTTTCTTAAACTGTTCAGGTAAAGGTTTTTGCACACCTTCAAGAGCCATGCTTTAAAATTATGCACCTCGCCGTCTGCCGTTTTAAGAGCCGTATAGAAGGTCTCGGACACTATTTCCTCTGCCAAAAGAGAGTTCCTTGCAAGAGAAAGCGCATACAGCAAAATATCATTATAGTATTTTCTAAACAGCTCTTCAATAATGTCGTGCTTCAATTTATCACCTCCCTGTATCTATAAGACACGTTAAAAACGAAAAGGTTACACCTCTTGCCTAAGCCAATTATACCACGGCGTGTAACGGTTTTCAAGACGGCGCACTTTGCTACCGTTTTTATGATCGGCAGATTTTATAGATTTAAACTCTTTATGTCTAATTTGTAAAAAGCTTCAAAAGACAGTACATAGATAAATTTTAGCGAATAATATATTGACAATTTACGTGGAGTATGTTATACTGTTTGTGCTTATTTAAAATAAATATAAATAAAGGAGAAACAAAACCAATGAAAAGAATAGTATCTTTGATGCTCGTTCTTATTCTTGCGCTTTCCGTTTTCGTAGGATGCGGAGCTCAGGAAAAGGACTACTCCCTCTCTGTCGGTGTGGTTGTTACCGAAAATCTTGCTAAATCGAAGGTTACCCAGACCGTTGCTTCCATCGTTACCGATGCGGACGGCAAAATCGTAGTATGCAGACTTGACTGCGTAGATTACTCCGCTTATAAGAACGGTGAACTCGTTACCGCAGCTCCCACCTCCAAGGTTGCTCTTGGTGAAAACTACGGCTCAATGCCCGCAGGCACCTGGTACAAGCAGGGCGCGGCTCTTGAAGCATACGTAGTAGGCAAAACTCAGTCAGAGGTTGCGGCTATCGCTCTTGAGGGCGGCAAGGCAACTGACGCAGAGCTTTCCGCTAAATGCTCTATCGACATCGTAGACCTTCTTAAAGCTATTGACAATGCGTTCAAGAGCGAACACAAAATCAGCTTTAAGTCCACCGCTACCGAATTCACCGCAGGTCTTTCGGCAGTCAGCTCCGTTAAGCTTACCGAGGGTGATGCCGACAAGGTTAAGGTTTCCACAACCTATGCTTGCGCAGTTTTGGTAGAAGGCAAGGTAGTTGCGGCTATCCTTGATACCGCAGAGCCCGAGCTTGTAGACGTTAAGGAAGACGGTTCCGCTTCTCTTTCCTACAAGGGAACAAAGCGTGAGCAGGGCACGGCTTACGATTCTTATAGCCCCATGCCCGCAGGCACCTGGTACGTTCAGGCAGACGTTTACAGCGCAACCGCAGTTGGTAAGAGCGCAAGCGATATCGCTACTCTTGCTACCGAGGGTGTTGCAGGCTGCACCATAACAGTTACCGGTTACAAAGCAGTTCTTGAAGCAGCTGTTAAAGCAGCTAGATAAATTTTAGCCGAAAAGGCGCAAAACAGGGCAGCATTTCAGCGTGATACTCTTGACGGAGTATCACGCTGAACTATGATTGCCCCCAGGGGCAAGTTATGAGTTATGATATGCTTTGCATAGTTATGATTGGGCAACGCCCAAGTTTAAGATTAGACAGGCAATCATATATAACGGCTGAGCATAAAAGTTGAAAAGAGCTTTGCCGGCCTTATAGCTTTAAACCTAAAATGAACAGAAAAGAGAGAACATTTTGGCATTTTAAACAGAGGTGTTCTCTTTTTGTTTGTAATATAGATGAAATAGTGGCGTATTTTTATGCGAAATTAACTACATAAAACGATAAAGGTTGTATAAAGCATGAAATTTAAAACCGTATTAGCGGCAGTTTTGTGCATGGCTCTTTGCCTTTTGGCACTCGTTTCCTGCTCATGGGGAAAAGAGCCCGAGACGCAGGCACGGTCATATTATGATTTTTTTGACACGGTTTCCGTTGTGATTTCCTACAAGGGCGATGCCGCAGAAGAATTTTCCGCGAATTGCGAGGTGGTTTCTTCCCTTCTTGAAGAATATCACCGCCTTTTTGACATTTACTACGAATACGAGGGAATAAACAATCTCAAAACCGTAAATAAAAGTGCAGGAAAAGCTCCCGTTGAGGTGGACGAAAAGCTCATAGATTTCCTTCTTTACTGTAAAGAAATTTATGCTCTTACGGGCGGCAAGACCAACGTTGCCATGGGCTCGGTATTAAAGCTGTGGCATAACGAGCGCGAAATCGGAATTGACTCTCCCGAGGATGCAAAGCTTCCCTCCCCCGATGCGCTGAAAGAAGCGGCAGAGCACACGGACATAAACTCCGTTATTATTGACGAAGCCGCCGGAACGGTATATATTTCCGACCCGAAGGTCCAGCTTGACGTCGGCGCGATAGGCAAGGGCTATGCTGTCGAGAGGGCGGCACAGCTTCTTATAGAAAGGGGCGTCAGCTCTTACGTTCTTAACGTTGGGGGTAACATTCGCGCGATAGGAGCAAAAACAAACGGCAACGGCTGGATTACGGGAATAACTAATCCCGATAAGAGCTCCGAGGAGGCATTTGTTTGCCGTGTAAATATTAAAGATACCTCCCTTGTAACATCGGGCGATTACGAGAGATATTACGTAGTAGACGGAGTCCCATATCATCATATAATAGACCCCGAAACTCTCTTGCCCGCCGCGTATTTTTCCTCTGTTTCGGTATTCACCGAGGACAGCGGACTTGCAGACGCGCTTTCAACGGCTCTTTTCTGTATGAGCTACGAGGACGGAAAGGCGCTTGCCGATAAGCTTGGTGTGGGTGTCATTTGGGTGAGCCAAAGCGGCGAGCTTCTTATGACAGACGGCATTAAAATTGTTAAATAATTAACTTTTAAAAATTTTAAAGGTATTTCAATAAGCATCTTGACATATTAACCTCCTTAATGTATAATTAGGTAGATATTTGTATAAGATATTCAAATTTTATGGCGGAATATTGTGTATATTGTTAAAAAAGTAACAAATGCACAGCGCTTCGCAAAATGAATTTAAAGGAAAAAATTATGTTTAAGTTGAAGTTCTTAGGAAAAATCCGCGTAAGCCACAATAAGAATACTGCTTCAATGCCCGCTGTCAGAATGACTCCGCCTACGGAGATTCTCCTCCCGGTTGAGCAGCATATGGGCGCGGCGGCAATACCCGTTGTTAAGGTGGGAGATGAGGTTAAGGTAGGTCAGCTCGTAGCTGAAGCTCCGTCTTTATTTTCATCGCCTATTTATTCCTCCGTATCGGGTAAGGTTGTTAAAATAGACAACTATCTGACCGCGGCCGGAAAAACTATTCCTGCTATCAGAATACAGAGTGACGGGCTTATGACTCCCACAGAGGATATTGCGCCTCCCGAAATTACCGATATTGATTCGCTCGTTTCTGCTGTGCATAAATCGGGCATTGTCGGACTTGGCGGTGCCGGATTTCCTACTGCGGTAAAGCTTGGCGCGGCCAAGGACGGAGAAATCCACACGGTTATAATTAACGCCGCGGAATGCGAGACGTATCTTACCACCGATACGCGCACGATGATAGATGATGCGGATTCGGTGCGTGAGGGCGTTGAGCTTATGAAGCGAGTTATGCCGGACGTGAAGAACTATTATATAGGAATAGAATCCAACAATTCCGAGGCTATCGAAAATATGAAAAACATTTTCGAGGGGGATGAATCCGTTTCGGTTGAGGTGCTTCCCTCACGTTATCCTCAGGGCGCGGAAAAGGTTATAATAAAAAACATTGCGGGTATTACCGTGCCCGCCGGCAAGCTTCCCAAGGATATGGGAGTTATAGTTATTAACGTTACCACGGTTGCGAAAATTGCCGAATACGCAAGATGCGGAATGCCTCTTGTTGAAAAACGCATTACCGTAGACGGCAGTGCTATAAAAGAACCGAAAAATATTATTGTTCCAATCGGTACGTCGATACGGGATGCAGTTGAATTTGCGGGCGGCTTCACCGAAGATGTTGGTAAGGTGTTGCGCGGCGGTCCTATGATGGGTACGGCGGTTTACACGCTTGACGAGCCCGTTTTAAAGACGACCGGCGGTATTACCGCTTTCAGCAAAAAGGATGCCGCGCATCCTGAAAGCACGGCTTGTATCCACTGTGGCAGATGCGTTGAAGCCTGCTCCAATTTTCTCAACCCCACGGCATTTACAAAGGCGCTTGATATCGCTAGTGAGGAAGAAAGAATGGAGCGCCTTGACGAGCTTGGAATTATGCTTTGCGTAGAATGCGGCAGCTGCTCCTACGTTTGCCCCGCAAAGCGTCCTCTTATAGAAAACAATAAGGTTGCCAAAAACTCGTTCAGACGTTATACGGCAGCTAAAAAAGACTTGAAGTAAAGGAGATTTGAAATGGAAAAGT
>JAZORS010000228.1:0-5092 GCA_045656725.1 Eubacteriales bacterium
TATTATATCCATTTAACTATGCAGGCGTGGTATTTAATTGTGTTTTGTTTTCGGTCTATCCTTGCGGAATTGTCCGCCGAATTTTCCACATCATTTTATCACAGAAAATGGCGCTTGTCAAGGTTTTGTTTCACTTGCTCATAATTTATTGCGCCGTGCGCAAAAAAATTGTTGAATTATACAATATTAGCAAAAAAAGGCAAGGTTTCGCCTTTTCCTTTAAAATATCTCTTGACTTTATGCACGTGTATGTGTTAATATATATACGTAAAAGGTTTTTGCAACTGACGGTAAGTGCGGATTTAACCGCAAGGGAGCAAAAATCGCGCATATTTCGTCGGACCGTCTGGGCACTGCTAACTTTTTCTTTAAAAAGTGTAGTTATGCCCTTTTTGTTTTTTAATAACGGAGGTAAAAAGAACAATGAAAAAAGTAGCTATTCTCATGGGAAGCGACAGCGACCTTCCCATAGTTGAAAAGGGAATTAACGTTCTTCGTGATTACGGTATTCCCCACGAGGTGCACGTTTATTCGGCACACAGAACTCCCAAGGAAACGGCAGATTTCGTATCGGTCGCAAAGGAAAACGGCTTCGGAGTTATAATCGCCGCAGCAGGTATGGCGGCTCACCTTGCGGGTGCTGTTGCCGCTAACACAACCCTTCCCGTAATAGGAATTCCGATTTCCACGAAAAACACGGGCGGAGTTGATGCGCTCTGGGCAACTGTTCAGATGCCTTCGGGAATTCCGGTTGCCACCGTTGCGATAGACGGTGCGGCAAATGCGGCTCACCTTGCCGCAGAGATTCTTGCACTTTCCGACGACGCTCTTGCTGAAAAGCTTGAAGCTGCTCGCCGTAAAGGACAAGAGGCAGTTCTTGAAAAGAACCGTGCGATAGAAGAAAAATATAACGTATAAGAGGAATCGGAATGGGTGTTTTTGGAATTATAGGCGAGGAGAGAACAAGAGTCGCATCAAGCGTTTACTACGGACTTTACGCTCTTCAACACAGAGGTCAGGAAAGCTGCGGTATTGTAGTTAACGATGACGGCGTTTTCAGAACGCATAAGGATTCGGGTCTTGTGAACGACGTTTTTACATCAAATGTAATAAACGACCTTGGTCTTGGAAATATGGCGCTTGGCCACGTTCGCTACGGAACGATGAGAACTAAGGACCGTGCAAATGCCGAGCCGATAGTTATAAATCACGTTAAGGGTCGTCTTGCGATAGCCATGAACGGAAACCTTGTTAACTCACAGGAACTCAAAGAGGAGCTTGAGCTTCAGGGAATGATATTCCACACGGCAAGCGACGTTGAAATTATTTCCTACGTGATAACGGCTGAAAGGCTTGTGTCCGGCTCGATAGAGGAAGCTGTAACGAGGGCGATGAATAGGCTTGAAGGCGGATTTTGCATGCTCCTTATGTCGCCGCAAAAGCTTATAGCTGTAAGAGATAAGCACGGACTTCATCCTATCTGCTACGGCAGACGTGAGGACGGACAGTACGTCGTTGCCTCGGAAACCTGCGCTCTTGACTCGGTGGGAGCTACGTTTATACGTGAGCTTGCCCCCGGAGAAATAGTTGTATTTTCAAACGAGGGCGTCAAATCCATAAAAGAGCATACCGGAAAATGCCCCGAAGCTCTTTGCGTATTTGAATACGTATATACTGCCCGCCCCGATTCAGTGATTGCGGATTGCTCTGTTCATGCCGCAAGACGCCGTGCCGGTGCATATCTTGCAAAGGCGCATCCTGTTGAGGCTGACGTTGTCGTCGGCGTTCCCGACTCGGGACTTGATGCGGCGCTCGGCTATGCGGAAGAATCCGGCATTCCTTACGGAATAGGACTTATCAAAAATAAATATATAGGTAGAACGTTTATAGCGCCCGGTCAGGACGTGCGAGAGGACAAGGTCAGAATTAAGCTTAATCCCATCAGCGCAACCGTAAAGGGTAAAAGAGTCGTTTTGGTTGATGACTCAATAGTAAGAGGAACTACCTCTGCAAGAATAGTCAGACTTTTGCGCAACGCCGGTGCAACGGAGGTGCATTTTCGCTCGTCCGCTCCGCCTTTCATAAATCCCTGCTACTACGGAACGGATATTGATTCCAAGGAATCCCTTATCGCATGTCACCACACGGTTGACGAAATCGCAAAGATAATGGGCGCAGATTCGCTTGGGTATCTCCGAATCGAGGACGTAACCAAGCTTGGCGAGGGC
Source organism: Eubacteriales bacterium (assembly GCA_045656725.1). Classification (GTDB taxonomy): domain Bacteria; phylum Bacillota; class Clostridia; order Oscillospirales; family CAG-272; genus UBA1740. Next base: position 2,229 of record JAZORS010000228.1, read on the forward strand.
GGAAAGTGCAAGGGATACTGCACTGCGTGCTTTGATGGCAAATATCCCACGAACCCCCCCACATCAAAGGCAAAAAACAAATACGATTGCAAAATAAGTGAAAAGGTTAAATAAGAGAGGAAGACAAAAATGAAAAATTCTATGTCAGAAAGTTATGCAAAAGCGGGCGTTGATATAACCGCAGGCTACAAGGCTGTTGAGCTTATGAAGGCTCACGTTGCAAGAACGATAACCAAGGGAGCAGATACCGATATAGGCGGCTTCGGCGGTCTTTTCGAGCTTGACCTTGAGGGAATCACAAAGCCCGTTCTCGTAAGCGGTACGGACGGAGTTGGAACGAAGCTTAAGCTCGCATTCCTTATGGACAAGCACGATACCGTTGGTATCGACTGCGTTGCAATGTGCGTCAACGATATAATTTGCTGTGGAGCAAAGCCCCTTATTTTCCTTGACTACATAGCGTGCGGAAAGAACGTTCCCGAGAAAATTGCCGATATAGTTAAGGGTGTAGCAGAGGGCTGTGTTCAGGCAGGTGCTGCACTTATCGGCGGTGAAACGGCAGAAATGCCCGGCTTCTATCCGATAGACGAATACGACCTTGCGGGATTTTCCGTTGGCGTTGTTGACAAAACCAAGGTGCTTGACAACAAATCCATCAAGGAAGGGGACGTAATTATTGCGCTCCCGTCAAGTGGTGTTCATTCCAACGGCTTCTCTCTTGTAAGAAAGGTTTTCGATATAGAAAACGCCGATCTCAAATCTCCCGTTGAGGAGCTTGGAGGAAAATCTCTTGGCGAGGTGCTTCTCACACCTACGAAAATATACGTAAAGCCGATGCTCAAGCTCTTTGAGAGCGTTACGGTTAAGGGCGTTTCCCACATAACCGGCGGCGGATTTTACGAGAATATACCGAGAAGCCTCCCGAAAGGACTTTCGGCTAAAATCAATAAGAGCGACGTTAAGGTTCTTCCTATATTCAAGCTCATTGAAAAATGCGGCAACATTCCGGAGCGCGATATGTATAACACCTACAATATGGGTGTCGGCATGAGCGTTATCGTAAATAAAGAGGACGCACAGCGCGCAGTAGAGATTCTCAGAGCCGAGGGTGAGGACGCATATATTCTCGGCGAAATCGTAAAGGGCGATGACGGAGTAATTCTCGTATGATTAACGTAAAAATTGCAGTCTTGGTGTCGGGGGGCGGAACTAATCTTCAAGCGCTCATTGATGCCGAGAAAAAGGGCGAGCTCGGCAGGGGCAAAATTTCCCTTGTCGTTTCCTCGAAGCCGGACGTTTACGCTCTTGAAAGAGCAAAAACGAACGGTATTAAAACTGCCGTTTTAGCACGCAAGGAATATAAGGATATAAGGGAATACTCGGCGGCGCTTGCCGAGCTCCTTGTCAGCGAGGGGGCGGAGCTTGTCGTTCTTGCCGGCTTCCTTACTATTTTTGACGAGCAGGTATATGAGAAATTTCCGGGCAAAATACTCAACGTTCACCCGGCACTCATCCCTTCATTTTCGGGAAAGGGATATTACGGACTTCACGTTCACGAGGCGGCGCTTAAAAAAGGCGTTAAGGTTTCGGGCGCTACCGTTCATGTAGTAACGCCGGAATGTGACGGCGGGCCGATAGTTCTTCAACGCGCGGTTGAGGTGAAGGAGGACGATACGCCCGAAACACTCCAAAGAAGAATTATGGAAGAGGCGGAATGGAAGATTCTGCCCGAGGCCGTAAAGCTTTTTTGCGACGGCAGAATTGAAATAAAAGGCAACAAGGTACATATAAAAGGAGAATGATAATGAAGGTATCAGGGATAAAAGAAGAGCTTAACTCCTTGTCTTATCACGGCAGAGGAATTATTATCGGTAAAAGCGCCGACGGAAAACATGCGGTAAGCGCTTATTTCATTATGGGCAGAAGCGAAAACAGCAGAAACAGAGTTTTCGTTGCTGAGGGTGACGCTATGCGCACCAAGGCTTACGACGAGTCGAAGATGACCGACCCGCACCTTATAATTTATTACCCCGTAAGAGTCCTCGGCAATAAGACCATCGTAACTAACGGCGACCAGACCGATACAATATACGAGCTTATGGACAAGCAGTTGTCCTTTGAGCAGGCGCTCAGAACTCGTGAGTTTGAGGACGATAAGCCGAACTTTACCCCGAGAATTTCAGGCATCATTCACTGCGAGGGCGGTGAAATGAACTTCGCTATGTCAATTCTTAAAAGCGCAGAGGGCGACGATTCGTCCTGCGAAAGATTTACATACGCATATAACAATCCGATAGCCGGAAAGGCAAAGTTCATTCACACCTATCAGGGTGACGGAAATCCGCTTCCGTCCTTTGAAGGCGAGCCGAAAACGCTCACACTTCCCGATATGGATATAGACGGACTCGCAAATTATATCTGGGAAAATCTTAACGAGGACAACAAGGTGTCCCTTTTCGTAAGATATATAGATATTGAAAGCGGAAAACACGAAACAAGAATAATAAACAAAAATGCGTGAGGTGGCAAAATGAAGGAATTTGAGCTTAAATACGGTTGTAACCCTAATCAGAAACCGTCGAAAATATTTATGAAGGACGGAAGCGAGCTTCCGATAGAGATTCTTTCGGGACGCCCGGGATACATAAACTTTCTTGACGCATTTAATTCATGGCAGCTTGTTAAGGAATTAAAGGAAGCAACAGGGCTTCCCTCGGCAAGCTCCTTTAAGCACGTTAGCCCCACATCCGCCGCAGTCGGACTTAAGCTTTCCGACAAGCTTAAAAAGGCTTGCTTTGTTGACGATATTGAGGGCCTTGACGATTCCCCCCTCGCTTGCGCTTATGCAAGAGCGAGAGGAACTG
>JAZORS010000229.1:0-5079 GCA_045656725.1 Eubacteriales bacterium
CTTCCCTTATTATAGTTGAAAATGCTGACCGTTACGGACTCTCGCAATTACATCAGTTAAGAGGCAGAGTCGGACGTGGAAAGCGCAAATCTTACTGCATTTTAGTTTCAGATCTCAACACCGAAAAATCACGTGAACGCCTTGAAATTATGAAGACCACATACGACGGATTTGAGATTGCCAACCGTGACCTTGAAATCAGAGGTCCGGGAGATTTCTTTAAATCAAAGGATCAGGACAGCTTCCGTCAGAGCGGCGGATTTGACTTTAAGCTTGCACCTCTTTCCGACGACAATTCCCTCTTTGAGCTTGCTTTTTCTCTTGCAAAAGCAATTATTTCAAAAGACCCCGAGCTGATTTTGCCCGAGCATAGAGAATTAAAGTATCAGCTTGAAAAGATTATTGCGCCGATTACCTCATCAATTTCATAAACTTTGGAGTTAAATATGCAAAACAAACCATTAGCAGATAAAATACGCCCAACAAGCTTCGACGAGGTTGCAGGACAGACACACCTTGTCGGAAAAGGCGGAATACTTCGCAAGCTTGCTGAAAACGGCAGAATTCCCAATATGATTTTCTTCGGCCCTCCCGGCACGGGAAAAACCACAGTTGCGAACATTATTGCCAACAATTCCGGTATGCAGCTTTATAAGCTTAATGCAACGAGCGCAAGTATTGCTGATATCAAAGAGGTAATTTCCGCAACGGAGGGAATGTTCTCTTATAACGGAACGCTACTTTATCTTGATGAAATTCAGTATTTTAACAAAAAACAACAGCAATCCTTGCTTGAATTCATGGAAAACGGCAAGATTACTCTTATAGCTTCAACTACCGAAAACCCGCATTATTACGTTTATAACGCTCTTCTCTCACGCTCAAATCTTTTTGAGTTTAAGTCAATTTGCCCCGAGGAGTGCATTGACACCTTAAAAAGAGGTTTGAGGACCTTAAATGAAGAATTTGGCGACGATAAGCGTGCTTCGGACGAGGTTTTACTCAATATTGCAAAGCTTTGCGGCGGCGATGTAAGAATGAGCATAAATCTGCTTGAAAATACTTACTACATTTCGGATAGGGAAATCACCGCTGATGCAGTTAGCTCTCTGACACCCACAATGGCCGGCCATTTCGACAGAATGGGCGACGTTCATTACGATTTACTCTCCTGCTTACAGAAATCTATCAGAGGCTCTGATCCCGATGCTTCAATTTTCTATCTTGCGAAGATACTTGAATCGGGCGATATGCTTTCTGCTTGCCGCAGACTTCTCGTAATTGCAAGCGAGGATATAGGCCCGGCGTATCCGATGGCGACATCAATTGCCTATGCTGCAGTGGAAAGTGCTAAATCTATTGGTATGCCCGAAGCTTCTATTCCCCTTTCAAATCTTGTTTGCTTGCTTGCAACCTCGCCTAAATCAAACAGTGCGCACGTAGCTTACGAAAGAGCAAAGGCTGATATTTACGACGGACTCGGACAAGACGTTCCGCAGTGCTTAAGAAGCCCTGATTTTTCAGGCTATAAATACCCTCATGATTATGAAAACAACTATGTTGAGCAGTCTTATTTGCCTAAAGACCTTGTAGGAAGAAAATATTATGAGTTCGGCTCAAATAAAATAGAACAAAGCGCAAAGGCATATTTCGATTTTATAAGAGCAAACAATAAAAACAGAAAAAAGAGTAAAATTTGACATATTTCGAAGGCAATATATATATTTCTTGACAAAAATATTTTTATATTGTATAATTGTTTTATATAATTGTTCCCTTGGAGGACAAAGTTTTTATGATATATCATTTTATACTTAACCCGAAGTCGGGAAGGCCAAGAAAACATCAGAATATGGAAGATGCTATTAAGGCCGCTTGCCGCAAAAGACAGTTAAGTTATCATATATACTACACAACCTGTCCGGGTGATGCAACTGAATATGTGCGTTCTATGATTCGCATTTCTGATGAAAGACAACGCTTTATCTGTGTCGGCGGCGACGGAACGCTTAACGAGATTGTTAACAGCGCCCCCTCAAACAACAACGTGGAGTTCGGAGTTATTCCATCCGGATCGGGAAACGATTTCGTACGCAACTTTTCAAATAAAAACCATTTCTATTCAATCGATGCGCAAATAGACGGCACAACAGAATCACTCGACCTTATTAAATGCAATGAAAATTACTGCGTTAATATGGTTAATATCGGCTTTGACTGTGCGGCTGCCAAGGAAGCGGCGCGACTCAAAAAAATCAAATTTATCACTCCCGGATTTGCTTATACTCTCGGAGTTTTAAAGGTTCTTTTCAAAAAAATCGGAACAAAGATGAGAATTGTTTTTGATGACGGTGAGGTTATAGATGACGTATTTACTCTTACCGCCATAGGAAACGGAAAATTCTGCGGCGGCGGATATTGCGCGACTCCTCTTGCGGAAATGCAAGACGGCATCATGGATATTTGCGCCATAAAAAAAATTTCCAAGTTAACGCTGATTTCCCTTGTCGGTTCTTATAAATCGGGTGAATATCTTAATAATAAGCGCGCAATGAAATATATTCGTCACAAAAGAGTTTCGGCTTTCAGAATGGAGTTTGAAAATCCGGTTCCAATTTGCATTGACGGTGAAATAAAAGGCGCTATGAATATTGATTTTAAAGTTGTTAAAAACGGCTTTAATTTCGTAATTCCCAAGGGATGTGACTTTAAATACGCAAAACATTAAGGTATAAGCGTGAAATAACTCCCACCTAATTAAAGCATCATTTGTTCACGCACCGAATTTTCGCGATTTGGACCCTTTTTTCCAAATCGATGCCGGGCATTGCCGAAAATTCATTTAACATTTGTGCGGTCGCCATCGGCGACGGAACGGAGTTTAATATGAATATCTTTTACAGAAGACCGCTGAGCTTAATACTTTGTATTATGCTGGGCGGCTTTTCTGTTTTCTCGCTTATTGAGTCCCGATTTAAGCTTTTATTGTTTCTTTTACCGCTTTTGATTTTCGGCATAGCATTTCTTCCGTTTGTAAAAATCAAAGGCAAAAAGCAATTTCTTGCGGTTATCGCGATTTCACTTCTTATATCACTTCTCTTTTCATTCGTATATTTCGATTTATGGTTTAAAGCAGATAAGCGTTTTGACGGCGAGCACGTTGTAATTAAAGCAGAGGTGCTTTCCGTTACCGAATATGAAAGCACTAGATACCTCGATATAAAAACCTCCTCGATCAATGATAAACCGTTTACCAAATATAAATTAAAGGCGACGATTGATACAAAGGATATTGCTTCTCCAAAACTCGGAGATGTTATAGAAATTTGTGGAAAAATCACCTCGTTTGAAGACAATGCTGTCGGATTCGACGAGAAAATTTATAATTATTCCCGCGGATTTTCTGCGGAAGTTACAGAAGTTACGAGTTTTACGGTTCTTGATTCCGAAATAAAAGATATCGGTTTTTTCGCAAAAATGCGGCTGACGATTTCATCCCTTATAGAGTCGCGCACCGATAAAAACACCGCAGGGCTTCTTATAGCCCTTTTGCTTGGTGACCGCTCGCTCCTCTCTAAAAAGCTCGCCTTTGATATAGGAAGAATTGGACTTTCTCATATGTTAGCATTATCGGGTATGCATCTTGCGATTTTAGTTATAGGATTTACAAAGCTTCTGTCGTATTTAGGCGTCGGAAAGAAATCGCGTAAATTTCTTGTTATTCCAATAACTCTGTCTTATATGCTTCTTACCGGCATGCCCGTTTCCGTTGTCCGAGCAGGCGCGATGCTCATAATTTCATCTTTATTATTTGTATTTGCAAAATCTTCCGATTCGCTTACCACGCTTTGTATTTCGGCATCTTTAATCGTAATTTTCGATCCTGTTTCAATATACGATCTTTCTTTCTGGTTATCTGCTCTTGCAACGTTTGGAATCGTTACACTATCCGATTTTCCGTCAGAATATCAAAAGAATATCTCTTTCGGCAGAAAAGCATTGAATTTCTTGAAAAATTCCCTTTTGGTTTCCGGATTTGCTATAAGCGCAACCTTGCTTATCAGTGTGTTTTCATTTGACGGACTTTCACTAATTTCTCCTCTCTCAACGCTATTGTTTTCTTTTCCGATAGAGCTGTTTATGATGCTTGGAGTTGTTTTGATTCTTTTTGGCGGTATAATTTCTCTTGGTGCAATTCTTGCGAAAATCTATGAATTTATCGCCGTCTTTGCCGCTTTAATATCTTCGATAAAATACGTTAACGTGTCAAGCGGTTTTGTTCTTTTGAAAATTTCCGTTATACTGTTTACACTTGCGTTTTTCCTCTTTTTAGTTTTGAACATAAAAAGAAAAAAGAGGGCGATTTCCCTCTTATGCGGCTTTTACGTCTTATTGTTCGTTAGCGCACCCTTTTATGCGGTTTTCGTAGAAAACACGGATAACGTAAGCTATCACAGACTCGAAAAGACCGAATCGGTCATAATTTGCGGCGAGGGTGTAACACTTATTGACGAGGATAATTACAGTAAGAAAACTGCATATTATACCCTTGACGCCATAAAATCCGAGAAGCTTTCATATATTGATAATTACCTTGTTTGTGATTATTCTTATGGTCTGCCCGAAAAAATGTCGGAAATTTTATCAAAAATAAAAATTTATAATATATATCTTCCCGTTCCCGAAAATGAAACCGAGGAATTCATCGCAAACGAAACAGAAAGTGTTGCCAAAGAGTTTTCTCTCACTCTGAACTTTTACACAAGCGGAGAAAAAATGAATTTCAGCATAGCTGAATTTACTCTTGAATTTAGAAACGAATATGACGGAAGCGGCTCCGAAAACGGATTTTCTCTGCTTTTCGGTGATACAAGCTTGGCATATGTTTCTTCAAACACACTTACGGGCAAAACAAGAGCCGCGGCGCTTTCGGCAATCGCAGACAAGAGCTGCGTTATCCTTGGACGCCACGGCAAAAGCTATAATTCTTATTATTTCACGCATGAACTGAACAATGCCAAAGTAATTATATTTTCGAGCAAAAACATCATGCTTTCAAACTATGTAAAAGAAAAATTT
>JAZORS010000230.1:0-2853 GCA_045656725.1 Eubacteriales bacterium
ATGAAAAACCACCCGCTATGCGGGTGGTTTTTTATTGTATAGTTTATTACTCATTCTCACCTGAGATGATATACGCATATACAGGCTGACCGCCTTCGATTAGAGTTACCTCGGCGTAGGGGTTTACGTTTTCGGAAATTATTTCAACAGCTTTTTCTGCTTCTTCAAGCGAAACGTCTTCTCCGTAATAAACGGTTATAATGCTGCTTTTTTTGACCGCCTCGGAAACGAGTTCAAGACATTCCTCGCGAGTATCGGTTACGTATTTGACCTTGTTTTCAACAAGACCAAGCATTTGACCAAGACGAATCTTCTTTCCGTCAAACGTAGAGTCGTGCGCAGCGTAGGTTATTGAAGCGGTTTTTGTATCAGCTATGCGAGCTTCCATCGATTCTCTGTTTTGCTCAGGAGTTGCTTCCCCGTCAAAAGCGAACAATGCGGAAACTCCTTGAGGAATGGACACCGTGTTTATTACCTCAACTCTCTTATCGGTAACCATTTCGGCAGCCGTTTTTGCGGCAAGGTATATGTTTTTGTTGTTGGGGAATACGAAAACCACCTCTGCCGGAGTTGCACATATAGCCTTTAACAAATCCTCAGTGCTTGGATTCATGGTTTGACCGCCGGTTACTATTTTGTCAACGCCAAGGTCGGAGAATACAGCCTTGATTCCGGAGCCTGAGCATACCGTAACAAATCCGTATTTCTTCTCAGTAGGAACGGAGATTATTTCGTCAGACTCTTCAGTGGCAGCTTCAGCTTCTGTTATTAGTCCGGAATGTTGATTCTTCATGTTTTCGATCTTTACGGTATAGAACGAACCGTACTTAACCGCCTCGGAAAGAGCCTTTCCGGGATCGTCTGTATGAACGTGTATCTTGATTATATCGGTGTCCTCAACGAAAACCACGCTATCACCAATTCCGAGAATGAACTGATGAAGCTCTTCGCACATCTCTTCGCCCTCGTATTTTTTATCCTTTGTTACAATACATTCGGTACAGTAAGGGAAGGTGATGCTTTCTGTGTCGAACTTTGAAAAATCAGCCTGCTTGTTTACGGAAGCAACGGAATTGGGATCCTTGGGCTGAACAGGTTCACCTCTTAACGCTGAAAGCATACCCGTAAGAACCGCAACGAAGCCACAGCCACCGGCATCGACTACGTTAGCCTGCTTTAACGCGGGAAGCATTTCGGGAGTCTGAGCAAGAGTTTCCTCTGCCGTGCTAAGTAAAGTGCTGAAAAGCTTATCAAGATTGGAATATTCTTCCGGGGCGTTCTCTAACTTTTCGGCTACGTCCTCGGAAGCAACTCTCATAACTGTTAAAATCGTTCCCTCGGTAGGAGTCATAACCGCCTTGTACGCCATTTCAACGCCGTTTTTAAACGCAGCGGCAAGAAGCTTTGCATCGGCATTTTCACATTCCTTTAATCCCTTCGCTACGCCACGGAAGAAGGAAGATAGTATTACTCCGGAGTTTCCTCGTGCGGAGCGCAGGAATGTTTTGGCAACCTCGTTTGCGACCTCGCCGATAGTTCCGTTAAATCTTTTAAGCTCATCTCTTGCGGGATTCATGGTAAGGCTCATGTTTATTCCCGTATCTCCGTCGGGAACAGGGAATACGTTGAGATTGTTTATATCGTCCTTGTCGTTGTCCAACGAGTATGCGGCTGACGTGATCATGTCGCGATACGTTGCCCCGTCAATGGTGGTTATTACGTTATTGATTTTTATATCTTCGTTCATGATTTTTATTCCTCTTTTATATAGATAGCTTTTATTATCAGACTTGATTTAGGCGCGCCTGTCCTCTGCCTTGACCTACGCAGAACACGGCTATCGTTTTGTAACCGGCGTGAGCGCCGATGACTGGACCTATGTAATTAACCACGAATTTTGCATCGGGAAGCGTTTCTTTTAACATATCAATAAGAATGTTTGCATCGTCGTCGCAGTCAGCGTGGCTTATAAACACCGGAGCTTGCTTTGATGTATCTATTTCACCAAGAAGCATATCTGCAAGCTTGCGAAGCGCTAAGCGTCTGCTTCTTACCTTATCATATGAGGCAAGCTTTCCGTTTTCATCAACGAAGAGCATAGGCTTTATCTGTAGCATAGAGCCAAAAAACGCCGCGGCTGAAGATATCCTTCCGCCTCTCTTTAATTGATTTAAGTCATCAACGGTGAATTCATGGCAAATGTTATGCTTCATCTCGTTTGCATAATCTCTGACTTCTGTTAAAGATGCACCGAGCTTTTTTTGTTCTGCGCAGAGATATACGAGTAAGCCCTCTCCAAATGAAGCGCAGATGGAATCGACGACCTCTATCGTTCTGTCGGGATATTCTTCTAAAAGCTCAGACTTTGCGTTGAGTGCATTCTGGTAGGTTGCGGATAACGCAGAGGAAAAGCACACGTAAAGGATATCCTTGCCGTCTTTTAAGAATGGTGAGAAGAAATCTATAAAATCACCTACGTTGATGGCAGAGGTAGATACCTTTGCGCCTCCTTTTAGCGCTTTGTAAAATTCAGGCACGGGGTACTCTGAATGATTTGGAGTGTTGACGTAGCTTTCTCCGTTTAACAGGTAGTTCATTGATATAATTTCAACATTCCATTCAGAAGCCTGAATATCGTTTATATCACTCGCGGAATCTGTTATAATCACATATTCTGACATACATATCCTCCTTTTGCGGTATGCAAATTTGAGATTTTAAATTTTTTGTAGGGTATGGACAAACAGGAAAAAATATGTTATCATATTACCGTAGCTTCGCCCACTAAAACAATTAATCCCATTATTATTAAAAAGGTTACACTAAAATACAAAATATTTTTAAGGAATTTGA
>JAZORS010000231.1:0-2677 GCA_045656725.1 Eubacteriales bacterium
TCTTCCTCTCTGCGCTTTGCTTCAAGCTCGTGACGGAGAGTGGAAAGCTCGATTTCGGCATCTTCGAAGCGCCTTTGTTCATCGGAAAGCGCGCTCTTTAATTCTCTGATTTCCGCCTCTTTTTCTTCAAGCTTTTCTTTAAGAAGCTCGATTTCAGCAACAAGCTCGGCGTTTTCGTTGAAGAGCCCGTCCGAAAAATCGCGAGATGCAGCCACAGGGCTCGACTCGAATTTCTCTTCTGTTGCTTCTGTTGCTTCTATTGCTTCTGTTGCTTCTTTTACTTCGGTTATAACATCTCCATTTTCAAAAAAGCCAAAGATAGACTCGGGCGCATCCAAGACATCCGACTCTTCCTCTTCGTAAGTTTCCTCAACCTTGCCGTAAAGCGAGAAATCGGGAGCTTCTTCGGGAATATTTGCTTCGGACAGCTCTTGCTCCTCATCAGGCGAGATATTTTCAGCAGTTTCCGAATTGATAACGGAAAAGAGCAGCTTCTGAATATCGGGATTTATCTCCTCGTCATCATCACTTGCCTGCTGTGAATTTTCAATTTCATCGGCATTTATGACGGAAAGAAGAAGCTCTCTTAACTCCTCATCGCTGTCGGGCACGTTCTCGGCTGCTTCGGTTTCCCACGGCGGCGTAGTTTCTTCCGTTACACTTACAGAAGCCGGAGCTTTATATTCGCTTGCCAAATCAAGGGTTTGTGAAATTTCCTCTGACTCTTCTTCGGTGTTATTATCAAGAAGCTCAAGCTCTCCGCGTTTTATAACGCGCTTAACAAGCTCGCGCCACTCGGTGAAATTTTTTCTTGACATAGCCGCGCGATATGCTTCGCTCGATTCTGCCATAAGATACCTATATTCCTTTTCACAAATCTTTTGCGGAACTTTGCTTACTATTTCAAATTTCACCTTATCCCGTGTTACGTGGTCACACACTCTGTACGTGCCATTGCCGTCAATACGGTACCACTTAATCCAGAAATCACGGGGCGCGCAAGCGCGAGCTGAAATCTGAATACGGCGATAGCATACGTTTTCGCTTACGTGCTCCATAAATGTTCCGGGGGCAAAAGAAAGATGAAGCTCAAGAGTGCTCTCGCCTGCTTTTGCTACTGAAAATTCCTTTTCAATTTCAGCAGTTATACACTCTGCCATTGCATCAACGAAGCTTTGGGAATACTTGCCGGAAAGGAAGGTTTTATCACGCGAGGCAACGTCAACCGTGAGCTTTATGCTGTTTTCAGGCGGCACGAGCAACCTTCCTTCAAGCTTTGAAGAAAATCCGGAAACACCGTCCTCTACAATCTTAAATTCAAGCGGCGCGCTACCTATGTAGGAATAAGGAATCATATCCTGAAAGTTCTTTTTATCAAGACGCCAGGAAATAAAAATTCTTCTCGGCACGCTATCGGCAACTATCGTTATGGGACAATAAAAAGCTCCGTCACGAACAAATCCGTCCGACAGATAGTCCTCATAAAGTACAACTTCGTCAATTTTACCGAAGCGCTCGGAAAGAGAGGACGCAAAACCCGTACTGAAGCTTTCGATAAATTTATTAGTTACCGTGTCCATAACTATTTTGTTATGTAAAAGATTTATATGCACTTGACTCTCCTCCACAATTTATCATATATATTTTATCACAGTATTTTAAAAAATGCAATAATTTTAATGTTAATGCAAATATTTTTTTATATTTTAAAGACGGCAATTGAAATATTGCTCTCTTTATGCTAAAATAAAGTAAAACGTTTTGACAGGGCGGTATAGCTACAAGTGGAGATAATTGCCAGAATATACACCGATTTCAAGGAAAAATTCGGAATTCCGCGCCAAAGCGGACTTGCCGACACCAAGGGGAAAATTGTTTTTGAGCCAAAATACAGAAATCCCGATTCCATCAGGGGACTCGAAGATTATTCGCATCTTTGGATAATATGGTCTTTTTCCGAGGTAAAGATGGAAAATTGGAGTCCGACTGTGAGGCCGCCGCGCCTTGGTGGAAACAAAAAAGTGGGCGTTTTTGCGACACGCTCCCCATATAGACCAAATACGATAGGTCTTTCCTCTGTCAAAATCACCGAAATAAAAATCGAAGAAACGGGCCCCGCAATATACGTTTCGGGCGCGGATATGCTTGACGGAACACCGATTTACGACATAAAGCCGTATATTGCCTACACAGACGCTCACCCGGATGCCAAGTCCGGATTTGCGGAAGAAAAATACGGAAAAAAGCTGAATGCCCATATACCGGAGAGTCTGGCGGAAAAGCTAAACCGAGATGAGCTTGACGCTCTTGTTTCAATCCTCGAAGAAGACCCAAGACCCCAATATCAAAGCGACCCCGAAAGAATCTACGGAATGAAATTCAAGGAATATGAAATACACTTTTCGGTAAGCGACTCGGAGCTTTACGTTAAAGATATTTCAAAGGACGAGTAATAAATAAAAAAGAGCAAACGCGTGTTTGCTCTTTTTTATTTATTTTAAAATGGCGATTAATGGCAGATGCACTTTTCGGAATCCTTATCAAAGATGTGGATTCTCGAAGCATCGATAGCAACCTTAATGGTGTCACCGCTTCTTGCGCGAGAACGGGAAGAAACTCTTGCTATGATGTTCTTGCCGTTGGTTGCGTCTTCCATACCCTCGAAGCCAAGGTAGAG
>JAZORS010000232.1:0-5428 GCA_045656725.1 Eubacteriales bacterium
GATTTTCAGCGAATTCGGCTTGAATTTCACAAAAACCTCAAATGACAGAGAAAGCGGTTGGCTTGCGGTAAAGGAGCTTTTATTTAACACGGGAGAGGGTGCAAAGCTAAAAATTTTCTCTACCTGCCGCGAGCTTATAAAGTGTCTTCCCGCGCTTATTACCGACCCACTAAGACCGACGGACTGTAAAACCGAGCCCCACGAGTTTACCCACGCGCCCGACGCTTTAAGGGGCTTTGCGGTCTTTCATACACGGCCGTCTGAAATAAAAAATTCTTCCCCAAAAACGAGATGGACCGGTGATATGTGGGACGATTACATGGCGGCAAGCGACGGAGAGAAAAAATATCTAATACGCAAATACGGAGAACCACTTTGAAAATTTTGAAACACAATAAGGAAGAAAAGCTGGAGCTTTTTTCAGAGCTTTACGAGGCGGCACGCCTCTCCTATGCAGAAAAGCTCGACGAATACGAAAAAAATCTCGCCCAGTATCGCGGTAGCGACGTTATCGACGGCTCGACCGAAAAGGCCGTTACCGTCCGTAATATCACGTACGAGATAATTGAAAGCCAGGTTTCATCCGACATTCCTCTGCCAAAGGTTGACGTTATCTTTTACAGCGAAAAACGCGACCGATGCGCGAAATCGGTAGAGCGGCTTCTCAATTCCCTGCGAAGCAAAATGGATTACAAGTCGATAAACGATATTGACGAAAGATTCACTTACATTTACGGCGGAAGCGTTTTTTACGTTGAGTGGGATAACAGCTTAAAAGTCGGCAAGGAAATCGGTGCGGTAAAGCTGCACTGCCTTTCGCCAAGGGATTTCATACCCCAGCCGAACATAACCCGGATAGAGGATATGGATTACTTTTTCCTATCCTTCACTACGACAAGATCGGAGCTTGAACTAAAATTCGGCATCTCCTGTGAGCGTCTTGCCCTTCTCGAATGCGAATACGAGGAATGTGAGAACACAGTAGGTGACGGTGACACGGTTCGCCTTATCGTTTGCTTTTACAGGGATGAGGATGGGGACGTTGGAAAGTTTGTGTTTTCGGGCAATCTTATGCTTGAGGATTTGCCGAAATACTATTACAGAAAGATGAGCGTTTGCTCATCGTGCGGCAGCGATGAAGGAAGCTGCAATTGCAAGGCAGAGATTAAAACGGAGAATCTACTCTATGAAACCGGCGCCGCACACGGCATTATTCCGTACACAGACCTTCCCGAAAATTCTAAAATTCCCTACTATATTCCGTCAAGCTTCCCCGTTATCATAAGGAAAAACACATCCTCTGACGGAGAGCTTTTCGGACAGTCGGACTGTTATTACATAAGACCGGAGCAGCAGGCGATAAACAAGATAGAATCAAGAATTCTTCAAAAGCTCCTGCGCGCGGGAATTACACCCATAGTCCCCGAGGACGCATCCATCTCGCTTAATAATTCGGTTTTCGGACAGCTCATCAAAATCAAACCCGGCGAGAGCGCCTCTCAATACGGCAAGGTTGATACGACTCCCGATATAAGTCAGGATATAGCCGAGGCAGAGCGGCTTTACGACCACTCGAAAAGAATTCTCGGTATATCGGACGCTCTGCAAGGTCTTGACACGATAAAAAACGAGTCGGGATACGCGCGTCAGCTTCGCATAAATCAGGCAACAGGACGCCTCGAATCCAAGAGAAAAATGAAGCACGGGGCATACGCTAACGTAGATAAGCTTATTTTTGAGCACTATCTTGCCTTTGCGGACGAGCCTCGCGCCCTGACCTACAAGGATGCCTACGGAAGAATTCATAACATGGAATTCTGCCGCTACGATTTTCTTGAATACGACAGCGAGGGAGGACTTTATTTCGATGACGGATTTCTTTTCGGAGTTGACCTTAACGAAGCCGCGGAGTACAGGCGCGAGGAGCTTTGGGAAAGAAACCTTGAAAACCTGAAAGCCGGCACGCTTGGCGACCCCACAGACCCCGCAACGCTTTTGCGCTATTGGCAGAGCCAGGAAAGAGCTCACTATCCTTACGCAAGAGAAAACGTTGAGTATTTTCTTGAAGCGCAGAAGCAGGAAGGAGGCGATAGCTTTGGCGAAGAAGAACTCTATTGAGGAATACATAAAGAAATATATGAATCGGATAGAAAAGGTTTCCGCCGATGAGAAAAAGCACTCTTACGAGCCGAAAACCCTCTTTTCCGGCGCTATTGCAAATGCTGTAAGCAAGAAGATAAAAGAATCCGCAGGATACGGCACAAAAGCGGAGCGCCTTGCAAATCTCGGGCTTTCAAATTCGGGATACGCTGATTATATCAACTCGCGCGCTGCCGAAAAGGCCAAGGAGCATATTGACTCCGCCGCATCTCTTACCTTAAAGACGATTGCCGAGGAAAGAGAAAACGCGGCTTTCGACGAAAGAAAGATACTTGAGCTTCAGAAAAAGCTTATCAGCTTTACAATAAATAATGATATCGTTGACAAGCCCCTGCTTTACGATTACGCAAAGGCACTCGGAATCAGCAAGGACCGACTTGACACTGCCGTTAATTATGCAATAAGCGAAAACGAAAAGCATAAGCGCACGAAGAACTACGATAAGGTGCACTCAACCATAATATACAGGCGCCTTACAAGCAAAGAAACGTACGAATACGCTATATCACTCGGTCTTTCCGAGGAGGATGCAAAAAAGCTTGCAGATATCGCCTATAAAATAAACGAAGACACGAGCAAATATTAACCAAGGAGAACTTTATATGAAAGAAAAAAACTATTCCCCCTACGGAAGCTTCGGTTTTGATAAAATCAACGCTCCCAAAGGAAAACAGAAAAATCCCCCGAAATCAACCAAAATAACCGGAAAGGGCGATCTTCGCGTTAAGGGACAGAAATAATGATTGAAGAATACGTAGAAAACGTTGAGGGCAATACAGCTGACGAAATCATGATGCCCCCGTCGGAAGAAAATCTTGCCGAGGAAGCAAAAGTCCCAGAGGGCGAAGCGCTTTCCGAGGAATACGAAGAAGATAGCGAGGACGTTGATTACGGCAATCTTATTGAAGAGGATCTTCGTGCTTTGCGCAAGGCCTTTCCCGAGCTTCGTGATATTGAGGACATAACGGAGCTTGAAAATGCGACTCGCTACGGCGCTTTGCGAGATCTCGGGCTGACGCCCGAGGAGGCTTACCGTGCCACCTCGAAGTCAAGAATCGCAAAAATGGATACGAGAGCTCACCTTAAAAGCTCCGCACCGCGCCACGCCCTCTCGCCAAATGCGGCAATGTCTTACAGAGATATGGAAATTGCACGCAGTCTTTTCTCCGATATGTCCGATTCGGAGATTCAGCGCTTATATAAAAAAGTTACCAAATAATAAATAAGAAAGGAAAAACACAATGTTCAAACTTGTTAGAATGATTCACAAAAGCTCAAACGCCCCAGAAATCGAGTTTTTCAAGAGCACTTGTGACGTAGAGGTAAAAAGAGGCGATATAGGCATTGTTGTCGATGGCATGCTTACCAGCCCCGATGCAATCGCTTTCCCTTATGACGATATCTGCGCTCTTTACGTCAGCCACGGAAATGCAACGACAGAAGATGAAACAACCCCCATCCCCTGTTCACGTGTTACATCCGATATGCTTTTTGATGTTTTCTGTTCAAGCTGCCTTAATCCGGGCGACAAAATAACCATCTACTGCTCAAACTCCACGCGTCTTTTTACTGAAATTAAGAAATGCGGAGAAAACGACGTATGCTTTGGCGAGGTATATTCAAATAAAAATTTTACCTCAAAACATACCATTCAAGTAAGATTTCATAATGTACCAGAAAGGATAATCGAATGATAATTTACAGTAAACTTGCACATACTCCGTCAGCCTACGGAAAAATCGATACACCTATCAAAATGGTTATCGAGCATGAAAGCGACATTCTTTCCAAAAAGGGAGGTGTCCGTGACTGGCTTTTCAACGTTGAAAAGAGCACTCGTTTTGGCGAAACCATTATCGCCGAAAAAGATTTCGACATATTCGCCGCAACGCAGGAGGGCAGTGGCGCAACATCGGATGAAATTGTAGAAACAGGCAAAAAATTTATTGAGCATATCCAGTTCACCAAGGAATTTATTATTTCTGCTGAAATGATGGAGGATGCCGTCTATGGCGTTGCAACAGATGCAAAGCGCAGAGCTGAAAACTTTACAAGAGCTTACTACAAGACAATGAATAAGCTTTGTGAAGCAGCTCTTATAAACGGAACTAAAACCGAAATGCTTTACGCAGGTGCGAAGGTTGACCTTACTACCTCTGATGAAATACCCCTTTTCTCTTCGCTTCATATGGCTAACGGCGTTTCTTGCTCAAACTCCTTCTGGGGTGACGTATTCAAAGGCGGCACGGCAAGAGAATATTCGACCGAGGTTTTTGAGGAGTCGCTTTCAAAGCTCTCTGTCAAAATGAGAAATATGAAGGACGAAAACGGCGATCCTCTCGGCTATACCGCTGACACCATTATAATCCCCGGCAACAGACCGAAGCTTGAAATGATCGTTAAAAAGGTTTGCGGCTCGGAGGGCGCGCTCGGCAACGGATATAACGATATAAACCTCCACTACGGAAACTGGAACGTTATAGTTCTTCCCGGTTGGACGCCAAACGATGACCGTCTTATGATTATGTCAAGCGAGGCGAACAAGAATCTTGCGGGCAATATGTTCTTTAACAGAGTTCCCCTTACGGTTACCAACTGGGTTGACCATCACACAGGAAACTACATATGGAACGGAAGATGCCGATTCGGAATCGGTTTTGGCTCGTATAAGCACATTATGCTTGCAGTTGATGCTGAATCGGCACAGGAAAACACCTCTAAACTTATCTAAACCGAAATAAAACCTGCGGCAGGCGCTTTCGCCATTTCAATACGGCTTGCGCCATGCCGCACTTGGCTACGAAAGGAGAATTATGACACTTAAAGAACTTGAACTTGAAGTTCTTGCGCTTACCTTTGAGAGCTCGGTGGAGGATAACACCGCATTTATCAGTGCGGTAAGGCGCGCTCTTATGCGAATCGCAACCGAAAGAGATTATAAAGAAATTCTTTGTCTTTATCAGGAAAGCGCCGATACGGCAGAGGCATACGTCAGATACGATTTGAAGGAAAAGGACGAAAGATTCCTTGCCTTTACGAAAATACCGGCCGACGAACGCGGCAATCCCATTCCCGGTGCAAGAACGCTTCTTGCCCTTGCCCTTGTTCCAAAGGAATATAAGGGTTACGTCGTTTTTGAATACAAGCGTTCGCCGGAAATAGTGTCTTATTCCGACACAGAGCGCGAGCTTGACGTGCCGAAGGAATGTGAGCACCTTCTCGGACTTCTCGTTTCCGCCTTTCTTTTGCTTGACGGAAACGAGGCGCT
>JAZORS010000233.1:0-2668 GCA_045656725.1 Eubacteriales bacterium
AGCTTGCAAGCAGTGCTCACGCTACACAAAACGCCGAGAAGATAGTGTTCGAATTCAGCGGCACATCCGATATTCCTACGCCCTAATCGGCAGGCTATCTAAATTTTCAAGGCAAAGGAGGACGGTTTATGACCGACATTAAAAAGCTTCGAATCATAACGGCAGTATTGCTCTTTGTCCTCCTTTTTGCCTTGTTCTTTCCGGGGGAGTTCATCGGCACTGCCATTTCGGCAATTTTGCTTCTTCCCCTCGGAATAGCAACACCCATTTTGCTTAAAAAGCGGAGTGTTTTATCTCTTAACAAAAAAACAGTGTTCTTTCTTTTCCTCGCTTTCGGGGTAACGTATCTGCTCCTTTACTACCTTCCCGGTATAGGGCTTGGCTTTGAAAAGAATATTTACGTCCTGAATCTTACCAACCTTTTAAGATTCACACTACCGATAAGCGCGGTGATAGTTTCGACGGAGATTATAAGATCCGTTATCCTTGCAGGAGAAGACAAACTAACCGCCGCGCTTTCCTACGTAGCTTCTGTTATCGCAGAGGTTCTTATCTGCGGAAACCTAAGCTACGTAACCTCGTTCAACAGGTTTATGGACCTCGTTGGACTGACACTTCTTCCCGCCGTAATTTCAAACCTGCTTTACCACTATATTTCAAAGCGTTACGGCGCAGCTCCCAATATAGCGTTCCGTCTTATTACTACTCTTTATCTTTATTTTATTCCCTATACTCCGGCTATGCCCGACTCGCTTTTGGCAATATACGATATGGCAGTTCCCGGATTGATTTACGCATTTATAAACGCTCTTTTCGAGAAAAGGCGGAGATACGCTACCAAAAAACCAACTAAATTTTCAAAAATTGTGACCGCCGTCGTCGCAGCGATGCTTCTCAGCGTCGTTATGCTTATATCCAATCAATTCCGCTACGGAACTCTTGTTATCGCGACAGAGAGTATGACGGGCGAGCTCAACGTTGGCGACGCCGCCATATTCGAAAAATACTCTGACCAGACGGTAGTCCCCGGTCAGGTAATCGTCTTTAAGGACGGAAAAAATATGATTGTCCACAGAGTCGTGGACGTAGAAAAAATAAATAACCAAACGAGATATTACACCAAGGGCGACTATAACGATGCAATTGACGACGGCTACGTCGTTGATTCCGAAATTGTCGGACTTGTTTATTTTAAAATACCGTACATAGGATATCCGACTCTTTGGCTCAGAGGGCTTTTTGAGGGCTGATATTCCGAGAAAGGAAAAATAAAATGTCAGAAGCTGAGAGAAAACGGCGGCAAAATTATAAGAAAAACCGCAAGCGCTGGATAGTGGCGCAAGCGGTAATCATAGCTCTTGTCGCTATCGTTTCAATCTTTTCATTCTTGGCGTACAACCGAATGAATCAAACCTACTATATTGAATATACGGAGGCCAGCAAATCCGATTACACCGTTCAGTACAGTAACAACACTTTCTTCGGTGAAGAGTGGATTCCGGCAGGAAAATCATACGTAAGCTCCCTTGTCAACAAAATCAAGGCAGATTTTGCGTATCAAATGAATATGGATTCCTCGGACGTTGCCTTCGACTATACATACAAAATCATAGCGGAAATGGTAGTTGCCGATAAGCAGACAGGCACTCCGATATACAACCCGACGGACGTTTTGCTTCCGGAAACCGTGGGACACATATCGGGTTCTGACGGCTTTGCCGTAAGCGAGAGTGTTATGGTAGATTTCGTTAAATATAACACGCTTGCGGAGCAATTCGTCAGAGTTTACGGACTTTCCAATACGACAAGCTACCTTACCGTCACCTTATCCATTAACGTTATAAGCACCTGCGAGGAATTTGAAACAAACGGCGCTAACAATCACGCCGTTTCAATAAACCTTCCTTTAAGGGAAGAAAATTTCCAGATAGACGCTATGGCAAGCGTTCCTAACGGTGAAAGCAAGGTCCTTGCCTGCAAGGACGATATGGGACAGCGCCTTTTCGGAACTGTCGGCATGTCCTGCCTTGGACTTACGCTTTTACTCGCCCTCGTTCTTGTTATATACGTTTATGCAACGAAAAACGAGGATATAAACTACGCTAACAAGGTAAGAAAACTCCTTTCCGCTTACCGTTCCTTTATTCAGCAAATAGACGGCGAATTTGATACGAAAGGCTATCAGCTCGTTCCTATTAAAACGTTCACCGAGCTTCTCAACATAAGAGATACCATTCAGTCACCCATACTCATGAGTGAAAACGAAGACGAAACCAAATCGCAGTTCCTTATTCCCACAAACACGAAGCTTCTTTACCTGTTTGAAATCAAAGTCGACAATTACGACGAAATATACGGAAATCCCAGAAATCTTGATTCCGACGGCACGGATAAGCCAGAGCCTGAAGAGCCTGATTATACAGCAGAAGTCGAGGAAGCTACCGAAGAAACTCCCGTATTAGAATTGCAAGTTCCTGAGCTTGACGAACCCGAAAATGATACCAACGAAGAATCTGACAGTCCCGAGGACGACGGAGAAATCGCCGTTTTCGACGAAACGGGCAACAAAATTCTTATCAAATGCACAAGAAGCTGTCTTGCTAATATAATCCAGAGTGATAACAGCGAGGCAAAGGCATATTACAGCGAGCTTAAAAACCATATTCTT
>JAZORS010000234.1:0-2801 GCA_045656725.1 Eubacteriales bacterium
ATGCCGTCTATGGGCATTTACTCTTACGAGCTTTTTAAGTTTTTCGACGTCGAAGCCATTATGCGTGTCGGCTCAATAGGCGGTCTTTCAGACAAGGTCAAGCTTCGTGACGTAATTATCGGAATGGGAGCTTCTACCACGTCGTCCTACGCTAATCAGTATTCACTTGACGGCAGCTTTGCCCCTCTTGCCGATTTCGATATGGTGAAAATCGCAAAGGAAGAGGCCGAAAAAATACACGCATCAAACCACGTCGGCAATATCCTCTCCTCCGACGTCTTTTACGGAGCAAACGAGGGAATGAACGAGAAATGGAGAGATATGGGAGTCCTCGGCGTTGAAATGGAGGCTGCGGCTCTTTATATGAACGCCGCATACTTAAAGCGCCGTGCGCTCGCTATATGCACAGTATCCGACCATATTTTTACGGGTGAATCACTTGATAGCAGTGCAAGACAGACCTCGTTTACCGAAATGATGGAAATAGCGCTTAACACCGCTATAAGAATTTAAGTTATGAAAAGAGTTACCGTTATAGTACTCGATTCCTTTGGAATCGGAGCTTTGCCGGATGCCGAGAAATTCGGTGATGCCGGTGTTTCCACCGTAAGAAGCGTATCGCTTTCCGAGGAGCTTCATATTCCCACTCTTAAAGCGCTCGGACTTGGCAATATCGAGGGCGCAGAATGTATAGGAAAAACTGACAGCCCCCTTGCCGCCCACGGAAGAATGAGCGAGTTAAGCGCAGGCAAGGATACCACCGTCGGACACTGGGAGCTTGCGGGCGTGGTTTCAAAAACGCCGTTTCCAACGTATCCCGACGGCTTTCCCGATGAGATAATCGAAGAATTTATAAAAAGAACGAACAGGGGCGTGCTTTGCAATAAGCCTTATTCGGGAACGGAAGCCCTCAAGGACTTCGGCGAGGAGCATTTGAAAACGGGGAAGCTGATAGTTTACACCTCGGCAGACAGCGTTTTTCAGATTGCCGCAAACGAAAGCCTCATTCCGCCCGAAACACTTTACGAATATTGCAGAATAGCAAGAGATATTTTGACGGGTAAGCACTGTGTAGCAAGGGTTATCGCCCGCCCGTTTATCGGTGACGCAAGGGAAAACTTCACAAGAACGGCAAACAGACGTGATTTCTCGGCAAAGCCCCCGAAGCCAACCGTGCTTGACGCCCTGAAAAACAGTGGAATACAGGTCACGGGAGTCGGAAAAATCGGAGATATTTTCGCATACTGCGGTTTGAGTGAAAATATCCCAAGCCACTCAAACATAGAGGGCATGGAAATAACGAAAGAGCTCCTTAAAACACAAGAATCAGGGCTCATTTTCACAAATCTCGTTGAATTTGACTCGCACTACGGCCACAGACAAGATAAAGACGGCTACGCAAGGGCTCTTTCCGTCTTTGATAAGCAGTTAGCGCAGCTTTTACCAAAGCTCACCGACAATGACGTTCTTATCATTACCGCCGACCACGGCTGTGACCCCTCGGACGATAGCACCGACCACACGCGCGAATACGTGCCGCTTCTGATATACGGAAAGAAAATAAAGCCCTTGCCCATCGGCACGCTTCGCGGTTTTTCCTCGCTTGCAAGGTTTATTTCACGCGTATTTTCTGTTGATTATAATGCCGATTTCGGCGAAGATTTTTACGAAAATATCACATTTTGTAAATAATAATTGTCATTTTAACGCAAAACTCTCAACTTTAAACCTTTTGCCCAAGATTAAAACAAACAAATTCTTTAACAAAAAAAACGGAGAAATTTATGGACGACAAGGAACTTATCGGCTATGCCCTCTCGGCAAGAGAAAGAACGCACTCGGTCTATTCCGGTGTTGCCGTCGGAGCTGCGCTTTTAGCGGAAAGCGGTGAGGTGTATATCGGAGCTAATATAGAAAACGCATCGTATCCCGCAACCGTCTGCGCGGAGAGAGTGGCATTTTTTACGGCTCTTATGAAGGGCGAGCGTAAATTCAAAAAAATTGCCGTTGCGGGCGGTCTTTGGGGCAAACGCCCCGATAAGCCCTTTTATCCCTGCGGCATCTGCCGTCAGGTAATGGCTGAATTCTGCCATGAGGATTTTGAAATCATTGTTTCCTCGGGGCAGAAGTATGAAAAGCTGACCTTAAAGGAGCTTTTGCCACACGGCTTTACGGGCGACAAATTGAGATAAGCCTTGCACAAAGATTTTTCTGTCAAATTCAAATACTGCTTTTATAATATTTCGCATTTTCAAATTTTGAAACGAAAAGGGGAAGGGAATGCCCATTTACGAAATAATTACGAAGAAAAAACGGGGCGAGGAATTATCCGACGGTGAAATACGCAAGTTTGTCACCGATTTTACAGACGAAAAAATCCCCGACTACCAAGCATCTGCGCTTCTTATGGCGATATGCCTCAGAGGTATGACCGAAAAGGAAACCTTTTCTCTCACCGATGCAATAACCGATTCGGGAGATAAAATTGACCTCTCCGAATTCGCGGGTCTTTCAGCTGATAAGCATTCAACGGGCGGCGTTGGCGACAAAACCACCCTTATAGTTGCGCCCATTGCCGCTGCGGCAGGATGCAAAATTTCAAAAATGAGCGGAAGAGGCCTTGGTCACACGGGCGGCACAATAGATAAGCTCGAATCCATACCCGGATATAAAACCGACCTTTCTGCAGAGGAATTTTTTGACACCGTGCGCCGTGTCGGTATAGCCGTTGCAGGTCAAAGCGCAAATCTTGCCCCGGCAGACAAAAAGATTTATGCGCTTCGTGACGTTACTGCAACCGT
>JAZORS010000235.1:0-4289 GCA_045656725.1 Eubacteriales bacterium
AAAAGCATTTAAAACAAAAAACTCTCGATGTAAGGCGCGTGTTCTTAAGGACAGTTTTTGAAATTCAATAGAATATGTCACCTACCGACAGGAAAAGGACGAAGAGATATAAAACTCCTCATCCTCTTTTCTTTTCAGACCCTGCATCTGTAGATACAAACGCAAATTTAGTGAAGTTTTCGCTTATGCGAAAGTGAAGTTGCTTTGCAGTGAAGTTCGTGCTATCGCACGAGTGAAGTTAAGTTTGCCCACTTTGCCGCAGGCAAAACTTCACTATCCGTAGGATAACTTCACTTACGAAGTAAACTTCACTTGCCCGAATAGGCAAACTTAGTTGGGCGACCTACTTTATCGTAGGTCGCCCAAGCGTTGCTCTTTTTTATTTAAAATTTTCAACCCTGCAAAGCAGGATTCGGGAAAACTTTACGCCTGTGCGGCATCCTTTATTGAAAGGTTGTATCTGCCCTTTTCGTCAACACCGAGGAACTTAACGCGAACGGAGTCACCGATATTAACAGCATCCTCAACCTTTTCGGTTCTTTCCTTCTGGAGCTTGGAAATATGAACCATTCCCTCTTTTCCGGGAGCAAACTCAACGAATGCGCCGATGGGAATAATTCTCGTTACAACACCCTCATAGGTTTCGCCGTTTACGGGTTCGAATACGATAGCGTCGATAATTGCCTTCGCCATATCTGCGCTTGCGCGGTCAACCGCTGCGATAAATACGCTTCCGTCGTCCTCGATATCAATCTTCGCGCCGGTATCCGCAACTATCTTCTGAATTACCTTTCCGCCCGAGCCGATAACCTCACGGATCTTGTCGGGATCTATCTTCATGGTAATCATCTTGGGAGCGTAAGCGGAAACCTCTTCTCTCGGAGCAGGAATAGCGGCAAGAATAATCTTGTCGATTATCTCATCTCTGCCCTGGTGAGTGGTTTCAAGCGCTCTTTTTATAATTTCGGGAGTAAGACCGTCAATTTTAAGGTCCATCTGAATAGATGTAATACCCTTATGAGTTCCGGCAACCTTAAAGTCCATATCTCCGTAGAAGTCTTCAAGGCCCTGAATGTCTATCATGGTATCCCAGCTTCCGTCCTCTGCTGTGATAAGACCGCAGGAAATACCTGCAACGGGAGCTTTAATCGGAACACCCGCATCCATAAGCGCAAGGGTTGAGCCGCAAACCGAGCCCTGCGAGGTCGAGCCGTTAGAGGAAACAACCTCGGATACAAGACGGATTGCATAGGGGAACTCTTCTTCCGAAGGAAGAACGGGAACGAGCGAACGCTCTGCGAGCGCGCCGTGACCTATCTCGCGGCGGCCGGGGCTTCTCTGTGCCTTTGCTTCACCGGTTGAATAACCGGGCATATTGTAGTGGTGCATATATCTCTTGGTATCTTCCTCGTCAAGACCTTCAAGGCGCTGTGCGTCGGAAAGAGTGCCAAGCGTTGCGATAGTAAGAACCTGAGTCTGACCTCTTGTGAAAAGTCCCGAACCGTGAACTCTCGGAATAACACCGACTTCTGCGGCAAGAGGACGGATTTCGTCCATTCTTCTTCCGTCAACACGCTTTTTGTCAACGAGAAGCCAACGGCGAACTATCTTCTTCTGAATCTTATAGATAAGCTCGGGAAGAACTACCTTTATATCGGGATATTTTTCTTCAAAATTTGCAGCGATATCGTCGATAATGGGCTGCATTCTTGCATCTCTTACGTTCTTGTCGTCAGTATCAAGAGCAAACATAACTCTTTCTTCGCAGTATGCAAAGATTTCGTCAAACATATCGTGGTCAAGCTCGCCCGATGCATACTCGAATTTGGGCTTGCCGATTTCAGCAACGATGCCGTCGATAAATACGAGGAGCTTCTTGATTTCCTCGTGCGCCTGCATAATTGCTTCGTACATAACGTCATCCGCAACCTCGTTAGCGCCTGCCTCTATCATAACGACCTTTTCCTTGGATGCCGCAACGGTAAGCTCAAGGTCGCTCTTTGCTCTTTCTTCTTTGGTGGGGTTAACGACGATCTTGCCGTCTACAAGTCCCATAAACACACCGCCGATAGGTCCATTCCACGGAATGTCGGAAATAGAAAGGGCAACGGATGCGCCTATCATTGCCGTAATTTCGGGGGAGCAATCGGGGTCAACGGACATAACCGTCAAAAGAATGGATATGTCGTTTCTGAGATCCTTCGGGAAAAGGGGACGGATGGGACGGTCAATAACTCGTCCTGCAAGAACTGCCTTTTCGGTGGGCTTTCCTTCTCTTTTAAGGAACCCGCCGGGGATTTTGCCGACAGCGTACATTTTTTCGTCGTAATCAACCGAAAGAGGAAGGAAATCGATGCCTTCTCTCGGAGATGCCGATGCGGTTACGCAGGCAAGAACGGTGGTTTCACCGTAGTGAATCATAACAGAGCCGTTTGCAAGACCTGCAACCTTACCGGTCTTTATAACGAGAGGTCTGCCTGCAAAGTCGTAGGTGTAGACTTTGTAATCGTCAAAAGTTTTAAAATTTTCTACCATTTTTTCTCCTTTTGCGAGCTTACGAATATAGCACTTAAATATGAGCTTTTAACGCCGAAAAACGCATATTTAACTGCTACTTTCGCACTCGCTTATTTTTTTGTTTTTTGATAACCGTCTTAATTTACTTCACAAGAAACGGGAACGAATAAGCTGCTCGTTCCCGTTCGTTTGTAAAGCTTCGAAAGCAAAAATTACTTTCTGAGTCCGAGTCTCTTAATTACGCTTCTGTATCTTTCGATATCTTTCTTAGCGAGGTAATTAAGAAGCTGCTTTCTGTGTCCGACCATCTTGGAAAGACCTCTCTGAGAGTGGAAATCCTTAGGATTCTTCTTCATGTGCTCGGTAAGGGAGTTGATTCTATCGGTGAGGATAGCAACCTGTACCTCGGGCGAGCCGGTGTCTTTCTCATTGATCTTGTACTCTTCAATGAGAAGAGTCTTGGTTTCCTTAGAAATCATTTGTCTTCACCTTTCTTAAAATTTTATCCTTATCCCAAGTGAGGCGCGGGTGAAATGCTCAAACCACGCAAGGATTATATCCAAACGGAGTATGGCCATACGCATCACCTAGTGACAGGCAAAGGACATTATAACATACTTTTCCCAAAAAGTAAATAGTTTTTTCAAAAAAATATTATTCTATTATAATAGCTTTAAGCCTAACCATTAGTTTCTCTTTGATTATACCCTGAAATCAGGGCTTTTCAACGAGGTAAAAATAAGGCGATGTAGGGGAATTGAGTATGTGAATTTCCGTTGGGCAAATTTTGAATCTGCTGGTTGATTTGAAGTATTCTCTTAACATTTCCCCTTCAAGCTCACCCTCCTCGTGACCCGGGTAAACCGCGATTATAAGCGCACCGCCGGGCGCAAGAAGCTCTATTGCCGCTTCAACCGCGGGCATCGTGGTTTCTCTCATCGTGGTAACGGATTTTTTGCCCGAGCCGGGAAGATATCCGAGATTGAATATTCCGGCATTTATCGGCTCTTTAACGTAATCCTTTACCTTATGATGTGAGTCCAGAATCAAGGTGTAATTTTCGGGAGCGCCTGCCGCACAAAGACGGGCTTTCGTAGATTCGAGCGCCTCCTTCTGAATATCAAACGCGTACACTTTTCCGTCCGCTCCGACAGTTTCCGAAAGAAAAAGAGTGTCGTTTCCGTTACCCATAGTGAAATCAACCGCAACACCGCCCGGAAAAAGACGCTGTTTTATGAAATATTTGTGCATTCCCTTTAAATCTATCATATTTTCGCACCTCTTTTTTCCGTTTTCGGACGTTTTGGCTTTACGTATGCGGTATAGTTCGTTTTATAGGTAACGAAGCCCGGCTTTGAGCCCTGCGGCTTCTTTACGTTTTTAACACGGGTGTAGTCCACCGCTACGTTATCGCCCTTTGCCTTTGAGAAATAAGCCGCGATTTCCGCTGCCTCGGTATAATCTTTTTCCGAGGGCTCTTCTCCCTCGGTTACAAGTATTACGTGAGAGCCGGGGAAGCCCTTTACGTGAAACCAAATATCGTCGCTCTTTGCCGTTTTGTGAGTTAATCTGTCGTTTTGCGTGTTATTCTTTCCGACGAGCACGGAAAAACCGCCGCTTGTAGAATAAACACCGTTTCTCTCCTTTGACTTTTTGCCGGGGCGGTAACCCGAAAGGCGCGACGCATACCCCGAAAGATAAAGCTCCTCGCGGATTTCCATAAGGTCGTCCTCACATTCCGCGGCATCAAGAAAGGCGGAAACGCTTTCAAG
>JAZORS010000236.1:0-2096 GCA_045656725.1 Eubacteriales bacterium
AGGAAAAGAAAAAACAGACCGCAAATGCGGTCTGCCTTTTCTTTGAGCTCATAGTACAAAAACGCAACTCGGAAACGGCTCGTTCAAGCCTGTTTCTTTCCTTCTTAGGCTCTTTTATTTTGCATCAATCGACGTCTCGCTACAAACAATCTGTTTAAAAACCTCTCTCTTTCAAAAGAGTGGAGAGCTTATCCGGAAAATTAACCGTCATACCGTCAACCCCCGCATCCAAGACGCCGCTCATATTCTCGTTTGAAACGCCCCATGCCCTTACGTTAAGCCCCAGCTTATGCCATTTCGCAACGAGGTCGGGATCTTCTACAACCAGTGCTGCTTTCGGGCAGATTTCACTTATTTTGTCCGCTATCAGCTCTAAGGTATGCGCCTCGGACACATCAGACGTCAGGTGACCGAATCGGAACTCCTTACCGTAAGCCGCTGCCCGTTTAAGCTCATCATAATTAAATGATGTGATAACGGTTTTTTGCGCAAGATCATATTCGCGAAGTATATCAATTACCGCTTCCGCTGATCCAAGCTGCTTGAGTTCTATTGCAAAGGTAATATCCCTATCAGCAAATTCGTCTAAAAACTCTCGGAGGGTTGGAATTTTCGCCTTATATTCACCCTTTATTACGTCAAAGCCAAGAAGCTCATCGTAGGTGTAATCGGTTACGTTGCCCTTACCGTTGGTTACACGATCAATGGTATGATCATGGAATAGCACTGCCACACCGTCTTTTGTTATATGAACGTCAGTCTCAATGCCGTTAGCACCTTGCTCCAAACCTAATCTGAATGAAATCATCGTGTTTTCGGGTCTGTATTGGCTTGCCCCCCTGTGAGCATAATTAACAAAATCCGTTTTTTCGTCCTGTTCGATCACTCTATCGAGATTATTTTTTAGCTTATCAAGAAATTTTGAAAACGCCGAGCTATCCAAAAATGGATTCAACTCGCTCTTGCCGATAAGCTCTGCCTTGCCCTTGGTATCGTTTTGCCAGGAGTGATTTCCTATAAATAAATCGACTCGCTCTCCTTTAAGCCGCTCTATGCTCTTGTAAAACTCGCCTCTGTAAAGATAATTTACGCTTTTAGCTCGCATATATGCCTTTTTAAGTTGATTTGTTCCTGCACCGCCAAAAGTTCCCACTCTGTAAGTTTTTTCGTTTTCCTTGACGTCGAAGAACAAAGATACGGTGCCTTCTGTGTGTCCTGGGGTATGTAAAGCCTTGATTTCGGTTTTGCCCAGGCGTATCACGTCTCCGTCCTTTATATCAAAATCAATTTCAAAATCCTTAATATATTTCTTATCGTTGAAATTGAGATAGGTCTTTGCTCCCGACATTTTAACGATCTCAGCGGTAGCTCCTGAATGATCGTAGTGTCCATGGGAATGAATGATAATTTTAACGTCTTTTACGGAAAAACCGAGAGCTTCAATAGATTCCTTTAAAGCCTCGCCATCACCCGGATAGCCCGTATCTATAAGAATAAGCCCTTTGCTCGTAGCAAGCATATGACACGAGGCACGATAACTACCTACAAAATACAAATTATCAATTATTTTAAAAGGTTTGATGTCGGATATCATAACATTCTCCTTCAAGTTTTATAAAAATTGAAATCACGGCAAAAACCATTGCCCGATATACAACCATCATAAGCGGAATAAATTTGACGTATACCGTTTCAATCTCGTTTTTGCTTTGCATCCTATTTATACATTTTATCATAAATCACCCTCTTTTTCAAGAGTTTTTCATAAAATCGCAAGTTCAAAACAAAAATAAATATTCAAGAAAAGGTGCAATGGTGAAAAGGGAGGGTTTTTTACCCCTAAAAACACGAAAAGTCCTTGATTTACGAGGACTTTTGTGTTAGGGTGCAAAATTGTTGCACCAATATGAGCTCATAGTACAAAAACGCAACTTTTATATTTACAATATGACTTTAAAGCCAATATATGTGGCATCCTTCTTATATGCCGTAATCTCGCCCTTATGCTTTTCTACGATTGCTTTTGCCATGGAAAGTCCAACGCCGTAGCCACCTGTGAATTTTCGCGCTTTATCGGCGCGGTAGAAGCGGTCGAA